>JAJYAH010000306.1 GCA_021779635.1 Pseudomonadota bacterium
GCCCGAAAGCCCGCGATCAGATCGACGGCGCTGAGATCGTGCAGCGAGGTGACAGTTTCGTTCGATGCCGTTTCTTTCGATGTCGATTTATGCATGGGCGGCCACCGGCAGACGGGTTTCGATGATGCGCGCGAACATGCTGGCGCCGATCGGCAGGATCTTGTCGTCGAGGATGTAGCCGGGGTTGTGCACCGGCACCGAGCCGTCATGGCCGACCCAGAAATAAGCACCGGGCACGGCATGCAACATGTCGGCAAAATCCTCACTGCCCATCTTCGGCTGCGACCGCGTGATGACCTTGGCAGGATCGACCACCGTGCGCGCCACCTCCGCGACCACCCTGGATTGTTCCTCCTGGTTCACCAGCACGCTGAAGATGTCGCGGATCTCGACGGCGATCTCGACATGGAAGGCGCTGGCAATGCCGGCGCAAATCGCGCGCATCCGCTCGCGGACCAGCGCGCGCACCTCATCGGAGAAGGCGCGGACGGTGCCGCAGAGTTTCGCCTCGCCGGGGATTACGTTGTAGGCCGATCCGGCGTGGATCTGCGTGATCGACAGCACCGCCGATTGCAGGGGATCGACGTTGCGGCTGACGATGGTCTGCAACGCCTGTCCGACCGTCAGCGCAATCACGACCGGGTCCTTCGAGCGCTCGGGCATGGCGCCGTGCGCGCCGTAGCCGTTGACGGTGATGTCGAAGAAGTCGGCGCCGGCCATGGCTGGCCCCGGAAGGATCGCCAACTCGCCATGATTGAGATCGGGCGCATTATGCAGTCCGTAGACTTCGTCACAGGGAAACTTCTCGAACAAGCCGTCCTTGATCATGGCGCGGGCGCCGCCGAGACCTTCTTCCGCCGGCTGGAAGATGAAATGCACGGTACCGTCGAAATTCCGGGTCTCGGCGAGATAGCGCGCGCTGCCTAGCAGCATGGTGGTATGGCCGTCATGGCCGCAACCGTGGAAGCGGCCGGGAATGCTCGAACGCCATTTCAGGTTGGTGTTCTCTTCCATCGGCAGCGCGTCCATGTCGGCGCGCAGGCCGATGCGCTTGGCGCCGCTGCCCTTGCCCTTCAGCACGCCGACCACGCCGGTGCCGCCCAATCCGCGGTGCACCTCGATGCCCCATTGCGTCAGTTTGTCGGCAACGATCCCGGAGGTGCGGACTTCCTCGAAGCCGATCTCGGGATGCGCGTGCAGATCCCGGCGGATCGCGGTGAGTTCGTCGGCAAAGCCTTCGATGCGGTCGATGTTGGGCATGTCTGTTGTTATCCGGTTGCAGAAGAGGTGGAACGTGATTTGGTTTCGGGCACGAAGGCGGTACCGTTCGGCTTGATCCGAATGCCTGGACGCAACCGCGTCCATGGCAATGCCGCCGTATCGGCCGGCATCGCGCCGGGTGCGGCGCAGATCAGAAGCCTTTCGGCGATCGGTTCGAAATCGGCGCGGAAATGCACCGAGCTTTTGTTGACAAGAATGGATTGCTCTGTCGGTTCAATGCCGACAAAGCGGTACATCGACTGATCCGCGAGCTGCGCCCGGTGCGAGCTCACCACGACCCTGACGTCGCCGATCCGCAAAGCTGCCGAGGGCCCCATGTCCATGTCGCGGCCGCCATAATAGGGACCGGCGGCGACGAATTGTCCGTCGGACAGATTCTCGACGATGAAGCTCTCCTTGTAGGGCGCGTCACCCGGAATGCCCGACTTGCCGCCGAGCGCGAGTGTGACGGTGGCACCGACGCCGGCGGCGTGCGCAGCCTTTGCCGACCGCGGATCATAGATCACGCCGATGGCGGCGCGGGTGGCATTGTTGCGGACCAGCGCGCGCAGCATGCCGGTGGTGTCGGAATCGCCCCCGGCGCCCGGATTGTCCTGGGTATCGGCGATGACGATCGGCTTGCCCGCGCGCCTCGCCAGTTCCATCGCGTAGCGCACGCCCTCGTCGGGCGTGAAGATGCGGCCGTCAAAATCGCTCTCGTGACTGACGATGAGTTTTGCCATCTCGTCCGCCGCGGCGTCAGCATCGGCTTGCGTCTTGCCATAAGCAAATACGCTCGGTCCGCAGTTGAAAAAGTCCGCAGCCGGAAAGCCCGGCGCGAAAGACAGCGTCGGTACCGCGTCGCCCTGTAGCGCCGCAAGCTTCTGATAAATGCTTTTGCAGGGCTGGTCGCCGGTGCATTGCCAGCTGATCGGAATCAGGAACGGCAGTTGGCGGAACGCTTTCGCCAGGCGCTGCTTGGTACGCAACAGCATGGCGAGATGATCGGCGGCGGCACGGCCGGTGTCGGCCATGTCGACATGGGGATAGGTGCGATAGGCGATCAGCGCGTCGGCGTGTTCGATCATCTGCGGCGTCACATTGGCGTGCAGGTCGAGGCTGACCACCAGAGGCAGCTCCTTGCCGATCGCCTGGCGGACGCGGGCGAGAATTTCGCCTTCGCCGTCGTCGAGATGTTCCGTGACCATGGCGCCATGCAGATCGAGATAGACGGCATCAAGTGGCCCTGCCGCCTTGATGCCGTCAATCATCACTTTGGCTACGCGTTCGAATGCATCCTTGGTGACATGCGCGGAAGGACTGGCGCCGCAGGAGATGGTCGGCACCAGTTCCCAGCCATTGGCTTCCGCCTGCTCGACGAAGCCTGCCAGTCCGACATTGATGTGGCGCATGACCTTGAGCACGTCGGCACCCTGTGCCATCGCCGGCCAGCCGCCGCCATGCACGAAATCGTCGTAGCCCGCCTTCGTCGGCGCGAAGGTGTTGGTCTCGTGCAGAAAGCCGCCAATGGCGATACGGGTCATATATCGGTCTCAGGCAAGGATGGATTCGACGTTAGACTCGTCGTTGCGAGGAGCGCAAGCGACGAAGCAATCCAGTTTTGCATGCCCGCAAGTAGTTTGGATTACTTCGCGAAAGCTTGCCGTCGGGCGCGCATCCGCGCGCGTGATTGGCTCGCAATGACGACGGCTTCACGTCGCGGCGCCAGCCATGGTAACCGGCCGGAAGTTGGCAAAATCCCACTCCCGTCCGGGGGCGGCGTCAAGCAGCGCCCGGGTATAGGCAACTTGCGGATTTGTCAGGACTCGCGCCGCCGGGCCCTGTTCGACGATGCGGCCGTGCTGCATGACCGCGACGTCGTCGCAGATTTGCGCCGCCACGCGCAGGTCGTGGGTGATGAACAACAGCGCGATGCCGAGCCGGGTCTGGATCTCATCGAGCAGTTCCAGCACCTGCGCCTGCACGGAGACGTCCAGCGCCGAAACCGCTTCGTCGGCCACCAGCACGTCGGGATCGAGCGCCAGCGCGCGGGCAATGGCGACGCGCTGGCGCTGGCCGCCGGAGAATTGATGGGGATAGCGCGAGATGGCATCGACCGGCAGATCGACCAGTTCGAGCAGCTCGCGCGCTTTCTCCAACGCGTCGGCATGCGACATGCCGAAATTGATTGGACCTTCGGCGATGGTCTCGCCGACGGTGATGCGCGGATTGAGCGATCGATAGGGATCCTGGAAAATGATCTGGATTCGCTTGCGATGCGGGCGCAAGAGCCGGCGCGACAGCTCCGAGATTTCGTGACCCGCCAGCCGAATGCCGCCGGAGGTCGGATCGATCAGGCGGACGATGCAGCGCGCCACCGTCGATTTGCCCGACCCGCTTTCGCCGACGATGCCGAGCGTGCGGCCCTTGCGCAGGGTCAGCGTGACGTCCTGGGCGGCAGCTACTTCGCGCACGCCTCCGAAGAAGGAGCGTTCGCGATAGACCTTGCCGAGTTCATTGGCCTCCAGAACCACCGGTTCTGACGACGCCGGGCGCGGCGCCCGCGGTATCAGGCTCGGCACCGCCGCGAGCAGGTTGCGGGTATATTCCATCGTCGGGGCGCGCAGGATCGAGTCCAGCGTTCCGGTCTCGACCAGCCGGCCGTGCCGCATCACCGCGACGCGATCGGCGATTTCGGCAACCACGCCCATGTCGTGGGTGATGAAGAGCACGGCGGTGCCATGGTCCCGTTGCAGGTCCCGGATCAAGGTGAGGATTTGCTTCTGCGTGGTGACGTCGAGCGCCGTGGTCGGCTCGTCGGCGATCAATAGTTTCGGCTCGAGCACGAGCGCCATCGCGATCATGATGCGCTGGCGCTGGCCGCCGGAGAGGCGATGCGGGTAGGAGGCGAAAATGCGCTCGACGTCGGGCAGCCGCACCTGCTCCATCATCGCCAGAATCCGCGTGCGCCGCGCCCGCGCATCGAGATCGGTGTGGACGCGCAGCACCTCGTCGATCTGGCGGCCGACCGGCACCACCGGATTGAGCGCGGTCATCGGCTCCTGGAAGATCATCGCCATGGTGGTGGCGCGCAATTGGCGCAGCCGGCGGTCGCTGGCGCCAAGAAGTTCCTCGCCGACCAGTCTGATGCTGCCGCCGCGCGGCGCCAGCGAGCCCTTTTGCAGCAGTCCCATCACCGCCAGCGACGTGACCGATTTTCCCGATCCGCTCTCGCCGACCAGACACAAGGTTTCGCCTTCGCGGACCTGCAGCGAGACCCCGTCGATGATCCGCGTGCCCTGCGGATCCTTGCCGAGCCCGACCGTGAGGTTGTCGATATCGAGAGCGATGTTGGTCATGTCATCGTGCCCCGCCCTCATGGTGAGGAGCGCGGGTCTCGAACCATGATGCCGAAACAACCATCCTTCGAGACGCGGCGAAGACGCCGCTCCTCAGGATGAGGCGTGGAATGCTGTCTCGCTCGCAATGACGTGAATTCACTTGCCGCCCTCGCGCTGCTTCAGCCGGGGATCGAGCGCGTCACGGGCGGCGTCGCCGATCAGGTTGATGCTGAGGATCGCGATCGACAGCACGAGACCCGGCCAGAAGATCAGCGACGGCTTGATCTGGAAAAAGGCGCGGCCCTCGGCCATGATATTGCCCCAGGTCGGCGTCTCCGGATTGATGCCGGTGCCGAGGAACGACAGGATCGCTTCGGTGAGAATGGCGGAGGCGCAAACGTAAGTGCCTTGCACGATCAACGGGGCGATCGTGTTCGGCATCAAATGCCGCCACATGATCTTCGGCAGGCTGGAGCCGACCGAGATCGCCGCTTCCACATAAGGCTCCTCGCGCGCGGAGAGCACCACCGAGCGCACGAGCCGTGCCACGCGCGGAATTTCCGGGATGGTGATGGCGACCAGAACGGTCGTCACGCTCGCGCCCGACAGCGAGACCACGGCGATGGCCAGCAGGATGCTCGGGATCGCCATCAGCCCGTCCATCGTTCGCATCATGACCGCATCGATCCATTTGAAGAAGCCGGAGACAAGGCCGATCACCAGTCCAACGCCGATGCTGAAGACGGCCGCGCCGAGGCCGATCAAGAGCGAGATCCGTCCGCCGTAGAGAATCCGCGACAGTACGTCGCGGCCGTAAGCGTCGGTGCCGAGCAGGAACTGCGCGCTTGCGGGCCTCAGCCGTTGCGCCGGCGCGAGCAGCAGCGGGTCGTGCGGCGAAAGCCAGGGCGCGAAGATGGCCGAGGCGATCACCAGCCCAAGGCAGATCGTGGCGGCGGCGATGATCGGCGTTGCGGTGAGGAATCCGAGCCCCGACCGGAACGGCGTGGTAATCGGGATTGAGGGTTCGGGCAGGGTTTCGATCGCCATCGGTGGCCTATCTCAGTAGCGGATTCGGGGATCGAGCACGGTGTAGGCGACGTCGACCAGCAGATTGACCGCGACATAGATCAGCGATGTCAGAAGGATCATGGCCTGGATCACCGGATAGTCGCGCGCCAGCACCGCATCGACGGTGAGGCGTCCGATACCCGGCAGGTTGAACACACTTTCGGTGACCACGACGCCGGAAATCAACAGCGCAAAGCCGCTGCCGATCACGGTGACGACGGGTACGGCGGCGTTGCGCAGCGCGTGGCGCAGCAGCACGCCGCTTTCGCTGATGCCCTTGGCGCGCGCCGTGCGCACATAGTCTTCGCCCAGCACATCCAGCATCGCCGCCCGGGTCATGCGGGCGATCAGCGCGACATAAATGAACGACAGCGCGCAGGTCGGCAGGATGATGCGCTCGAGAAACGGCGCGAATCCTTTGGTAATGCTGCGAAAGCCCTGCACCGGCAACCAGTGCAGGTCGATCGCGAAAATCTGGATCAGCACATAGCCGATCACGAATACCGGGACCGAGAAGCCGATCACCGACAGTCCCATCACGAAGCGGTCGATCCAGGTGCCGTGCTTCCACGCCGCGATCACGCCGAGCGGCACCGCGACAATGATCGAGAGAATGATGGTCGACACCGCGACGCTGATCGACGGCTCGACGCGCTGGCCGATCATCTGCAGCACCGGCACGTTCGAAATCAGCGACACGCCGAGATCGCCATGCAGCAGCTTGCCGACCCAGGTGAAGAACTGGGCGTAGAGCGGCTCGTTCAATCCGAGCGAAATGCGGATGCGTTCCAGCTGCTCGGGCGTCGCATTGTCGCCGGCCAGGACGGCGGCGGGGTCGCCCGGGGTCAGCCGCAACAGCAGAAACACGAACAGCGCCACCACGGCCATCACGGGAATCGTGGCAAGGATGCGACGGATCAGATAACCGAACATCAGGCGTACCCGCGGCGGCGTTGCGAAGGCAGGGAACGATACGAGGGGAAGTCTCGGTGTAATGCCGGCGCAGACCCCTGAAACGCCAATGTGGGCGGGTTAGCCAATCCAGGCTGGCTACCGGTCCCAGTTTGCGCCGGGACTGCCGAGCGAGGCTTCGGGGCGTTGCGGAAATCCATCATGATACCAGTCTCGCACTCTGTCGCCCCAACGCAAGGTTTAGCAAATCCTGTGCCATCGGCAGCGCGGCGAAGCCGGCCTCAATCCAGCGTCGCCAGCAATCCGGCCATCAGGCGGCCGCGCTCGGCGAGGCTGTCGATTTCGATGTGTTCGTTGAGCGTATGCGCATCGGCGCCCCGGACGCCGAGCCCGTCGAGCGTCGGGATACCCATGGCGCCGGTAAAATTGCCGTCGGAGCCGCCGCCGGCGCTGCCGTGCGGAAGCTCGACGCCCATCGCCTTTGCCACGCCGCGCGCCTTTTCATACAGCGCCATGGTTCCTGCGTCGGGCTCCCATACCGGCCGGGTGACGCCGCGCGTCACCTTGAACGTCACGTCGTTGACGGTTCCGGAGAGCGACAGCATCCGCTCGACGCCGCGATCAAGATCGGCCTGACGCTTCGCCATGCTCAGCGCTTCGCCCGAACAGGTGGTGGCGACGCAATTGACCCACTGGCCGCCATGCACGATGCCGACGCTGAAGGTGCAGTCCGCCGACGTCATCCCGTCGATCGCGATGATCTGGCGCGCCATCTCGCGAATAGCCGAGCGTCCCGCGGACAGTGTGGCGCCGGCATGGCTCGGTTTGCCCGTCGCTTCGAGGTTGAACCGGGCGATCGCATAGCGTCCGGTGACGACGCCATTGTCGGGCCGGCCCGGCTCCGGCACCAGCACGTATTTGTTGCGCGCGGCCTCCGCCTCGATGATGTCGCGCGTGGAGGGGGTTCCGACTTCCTCGTCCGGCGTGAACAGCACCGTGATCGGCAGCGGCGTCGCGATCGAGGCGCGCCCCAACTGCCGGATCGCCTCCAGCGTCAGGTAGTTGCCGCCCTTCATATCGAAGATGCCGGGGCCGAAACATTTGTTGCCTTCGCGGCGCCACGCCAGTTTTTCCAGGGTGCCTACGGGGTGAACGGTGTCGAGGTGGCCCGCGATCAGAATGCCCGGCTCGCCCTGCTTCGGGTGCGGAAAGCGCGCGCGAATGCAGCCGCCGAACCCTTGCCGCCCGGCGATGCGTTCGATCG
>JAJYAH010000307.1 GCA_021779635.1 Pseudomonadota bacterium
CGCGGGCGAAACGGGCGATCCATCGTCGCAGGGGCCTGTCCACGCTTCGACTGTCGAATTGATCCATACCAGGGTTTGGAAACGTCTTCGTTCCTGCGGTCGCTTTTGTCGAAAACTGACCTCGGTCCAAACAAGGGGCCGCATGTCTAGCGTAGCCTGACTGTTGGCGCACGACGAATAGTTGTTTTATAGTCTAGTCAAGGCCGTCCGAGCTGATGATATCCCCGAAGCGTTCCCAGGTATCGCCTTTGAAGCGCATCAGCTGCAGTTGCGAAATAGGCGCGAAATCCGTGACGCTGGTGTTGATCTTGATGCCGGGCAATAGGCCGGCGACCACCAGATTGTGCATGCTTGCCGCCTGTTTCATGACATTACCCCGCGTCAGGTCGTTGCCGCACTGCTTCAGGACATAGACCATGTTCTGGGCAACGGCGTAGCCGTAGACCACGAAGGCGTCGCTGCGGTTAGCGTCTGGATAATATTTTTCGAGGAAGGCGTTCCAAGCTTTGATGTCGGCGTCGTCCTTCCACTGCGGATCCGTCGGGTCCTTCAAATAAGCTGCCGAGATGATGCCTTGCGAGTTATTGAATCCGGCGGGCTTCATCGTCGCGTTCACCGACGAACTTACGCTATTGAGGAAGTGAACCGGCTTCCACTCGATTTCTGCCACCTTCTTAATCGCCTGGGCCGCGAACTTTGGAATCGACAAATCGACGAACACGTCAGCCCCCGAAGCCTTCAAGTTGACAATGTGCGAGTCGATAGTCGGCTCAGCGGTTTCGTAGCCCTCCTCGGCCACAATCATCTTCGAAGCCTTTGCGCCGAGCCCTTCTTTCAGACCCTTGAGATAATCCTTGCCGTAGTCGTCGTTCTGGTAGAGCACACCGATCTTGGCGTTTGGCATATTCTTCACGATGTATTTTGCATAGATATGCGTCTCGCTCTGGTAAGAGGGCTGCCAGCCCATGGTCCAGGGGAAGTGCTTCGGATCGTTCCACTTGGTGGCGCCGGTGGCGACGAACAATTGCGGTACCTTCTTTGAGTTCATATACTTTTGGATCGCTGAGTTGGGTGGCGTACCGAGCGGGTTGAAAATCAACAACACTTCGTCGCTCTCCACCTGCTTGCGCGCTTGCTCGACCGTCTTGGGCGGCGAATACCCATCGTCATAGGAGATGAAGTTGATCTTGCGGCCATTGATGCCGCCCTCCGCGTTGATCTTGTTGAAGTAGGCGGCCTCGGTCTTGCCGATCACACCGTAGGAGGATGCCGGACCACTGTAGGCCTCGATGTTACCGATCTTGATCTCCGTATCGGTTGCTCCGGGGTCGTATCTCTTTTCCTCCGCGAGTGTCGCGCTGATGGTGAGTATAGCGACGGCGGCAGAAAGCGCTCCGCACTGCCATTGAAACTTGAGCATTTCAATCTCCCTTATTTCTTGAGTTCGCCGATTGTTTTGCGAATGGGAGCTCTTGCGCGGCTCGTGTGCTCATCCAATACCTACCGGCCAATCCCCGCAACAACAAAAGGCGCGCGGCAGCGCATCATGCGAGGGCGCTCTACGTGATCACGCCAACAGCCATTGGCCCGCAGTAATGTAGTGAGACGGCGAAATGCTCAATGCGGCGGCCGAAGACCACCGGACAGGGCAACGTTAAGCGAAATCATGAGCCGCCATGGCCTCAAGCCCGTCTCAGGGGCCAGATCGATCACCTCATCCGCGACAAGTTGCTAAGGCCAACTGGGCTCCGGAGTTTTGCGACTCCGTCTTACCGGATGCATTCGTAGAGCACGAATGCATCGATAAATATTGGAATGGTTTTTGCTATCCGAAATTTGAAGCCAGCGTGCCTAATGGCATTCTCAATCACGCTTAGATTAGAATGTGAGGACATCATCACATAGAGTTGCCCGCTCGGCTTCAAACGGGCATAGGCTTGCGCGAACAAAGCAGTTATGTCCCGATGATCCGGTCCTCCAGTCCAGCCGCGATCCGCGACATCGCGCGGGATCTGCGTATGCTTGGGCAGATTGGCAACGATCATATCGAATGATGGAGTCGCGGCCAGTCCTGAGAGCAAGTCCATGCAGACGGCGGTTACGCGTCCGCCCACTCCATTAAGCCGCGCGTTCTCGGGCACTGATAGCGTCGCATTGGGATTGATGTCAGTGGCTATAACCCCGGCTGCCCCGGCACGGGCGGCGGCGATTGCCAGGATTCCGGCTCCGGTTCCGACGTCGATCACCCGCTTTCCCTTGAGATCAAGCGTAGCAATAAACTCCGCGAACCGTTCGCTGCTGACGAAATAGCGGGGATGAAATACGGTCGGGCGCACCCTGAACTGCATCCCTGCCGCCCTCGTCATCCAAGTGGTTCGCCTGCTCAGAATGAGATGATAGGAAAAAAAATGAATTACCTCACCGAGCAGGCGGACAAATCGGTTTCGCAAAGGCTCCGAAGATGCATGGCTGTTCAAGTCGCGGCGGCTAAAGGTCATCATTTGCGTGGTCCAAAAGGGACTGTCACAGCGGCTTGGGAAGGGCTCATCGCAGTCAAAGATGCCCGGTTCGGGAGAGAATTGTTCCATTCTCTGCCGCAAGAAATAACGTATGTTTCTTCGGCAAAGATTTGTTTCTGATAGGACGAAATGTCCAGCGATCAGGAGAAACCGGTGACCTACGAGGCGCGGGGCAACGGAGATGCGTTGGGCATCGATCCGACTGATGCCGAGATGATGGGACGCTGCATCGAACTTGCCAGGGCCGGCGCGGCAAGGGGCGAGCTTCCGATCGGGAGCCTGATCGCGCGTCGGGGGCAGATCATCGCGGAGTCGACCAATGAGATCATGCGCTTCACCGATGAATCGCGGCACGCCGAGATCATCGCCATCGCGCGCGCTCGCAGTCTTATCGGTGATGACGCGTTGAGCGAATGCACGCTCTACTCCACGGTTGAGCCTTGCCCGATGTGCGCGTTTTGTATTCGCGTCGCCGGCATCGGTCGCGTCGCATTCGCGCTGGGCTCTCCGATCGTCGGAGGCTTGTCGCGTTGGAATATTCTTGGTGATGATCGTCAGTTCCTGTTTGGGCGGGTGCCGGAATTGCTTGCGGGTCTGTGCGCGGATGAGGCTCACAGGGTCTGGATTGAGATGCGGCCCATTACCGGCCGGGCGGTTTGTCTGTTGGGTTTCCTCAGCAAGCCGAAGATGAGGACACCCGGCAGCGCCTCACCTCGGTCGCGGTACCGGTTTTCGCTGCGCAGGCTCATTTCTCTGTTCCTGCGGCAACACAGGCCGCAGCCCGCGGTGGATCCGTTGCCCGATAGTGGCGGAAAACCACTTCGGCATGAAACGAACGTTGGGGCCACCTTGGCAAAGCCAGGAGAATTTCCTGGAACATTGGACTAGCAGAGACGCCGCACTACCGATCGCCATTATCGTCGTCCGTCGCGCACTGCATTAAGCAACGATACGCGGCATAGTGAATTGGCGAGCATCAAGCCAGGACTCGCAAGATTTTACGGCACTAATGTCCGCTTTGGTCCGCGCGCGCCATGCGCAACGTGATTGCAGGGCGGGAAATCAGCGGCAAATCTGACCCATAAGGCCCTTTCGTCGTTAGTTCGTCCCGGTGGGCCTCCACCCAAGCACGGCAGTAATCTTCAGCATTCGCCCGCCACTTCGTTCGCAAAACCAGCGTCGGTTTCCCGTCTATATCGAGCGTGAAGGTTGACAGAGAAAAGCTCACGGCCTCCTCCGACTAAAACACACGCGGCCGCGCAGTTTGCGGTCATTTAGGCGAGCTGGGCTACTCCAAACCGATCATCTGAGTGACAGCGTAGACCAGCAACGCTAACAGGATTGTCATCAAGAAGATGTACTTGACGCGGCCGTCGTCCCGGTCTTCGAATTCTCGATTGAGGTCCATCTCGATCGCGTTGTGAACGCCAGATGAGTCCGCCTGCCGGCGACGTCGACTCCAAGCGCGGCTCAATAAATGCCTGACTTCGCTTTCTGGTGGCCGCCGGCGTATCATTTTCATTGCCCGATCGGGCCCCTCAGACACTTGCAGCGCGACCGGCTATCCAGGCAGCGACGCTGACTGCCGCGAAGAACACCACCGACATCCATGCCTGCGGGTCTTGAAGCTTATTTGTAGCGATTGCGACGGTAATAGTGAGTGCTGCTGCCAAACAAACAAACGCTATCACTATGCACAAAAAGTAAAGAGCCTCACGCAGGAAGGCGATCATTTTGGTTTCGCCTTTAGCCCCATCTCGACCAGCCGGCGGTCATTCACCTTTTGCCTTGCTTTCTCGTGCAAGGCGTTCACGTTTCAAGCGCTCCCGGTTTTCGTGAAATGCCTTCTGCGCCTTTTCGTGATCGGTCATAGCCTTCTTGGCTTCCACGTCGCGAAAGGCTTTGCGAGCTTCCCGTTCAGCCCGCATTATTGCTTTTTGACCATATTCATTTTCGCTCATTTTTTGTCCTATCAACGCGCACATCTCGAAACTCTTCGGGACCTTTGAGCAACCTGCGTTTGCGACTGGCCTGTTCCTCCGCCGGAGCCGCAGTGTCGACAAGACGGTCGATGGTCTTGCCAGCAAGCTCTCTGGCCTTGGCTGCGATTTTTTCCGAGTGTCGCGCGGGGGATTTACCGCTTCCGGCGAGCCCAATCTCGACGAGACGGCGGATGGCTTCTGAGAGGGTCGGCTTGTCCGGTTGGTTTTCAGCCCATCTTACAATCGAGGCACGGATCACAGGCTCTGCACGAAAACCGACCATAGGCGTGACGCCAGTGGCGGGGCGACCGCGTTTCTGCTTAGCAGATATTTCTTTCTTCATAATTTTCTGTTTAGCATGAAATCGAGCCGAGCGGAAGGTGACGCTTCCATCCCGGCTCTAACTCCAACCATAAAGGACCGAATCCCATGATCGAAGCTGACAGCGTGCTTAGCACGCCACGAACTGGCTCGTCCTCAAACATCATCGCATTCGCGCCCGTTGGGCGCCTGCGCCGCAATCCTAACCGAGCGCTTTCGCTAAGGGAGGCCATCGAGATCGCTGGCGAACCGCGCGCAGCGGAGCGCGCCGCGAGGAGGCCGGCTGAGCTTATTACCGAGACATGCAGGAACACTCGTCTTCGCCATGAGGACCTGGATACGTTGGCGGGCGTGGCTACGGGTATCGCCCGATAGCCGGCCGTCCGGTCGCGCGCGCGGCTGTCCGCGGCGGCATCTATCGCAACGCCTATGGCGGAGCCTGGCGCGGTGCAGCCTGGGGCGCCGCCGCCGGTGCGGCGGCGTTCTCGCGCCAAGCGTCAGCCTAGTGGCCGGGGACATTTGTGAAGGGCTTACCAAGGACGAGAGGCGCTTCGTGTTGCCTATCCTCGGCCAACGGAAATCGCCATGGTCGCGGGGAATCACGAGTTCTGGTCGAAGAAAATGAGTATGAAGCGGCTCAGCCGCAACAACGCGAGAAAAGCCCGTCAGCGGAACGCTTGGGCCAGACATTGCCACGCTGCACCGTGATCAAGTGGCGGAAAACGAGGAACAGGGAACAATCGACGACCGACTCGATTGCCATCAAAACGAGGCATCGCGTGCGGCGTCAGGTCTGGATCTTGGTTGTGTGCAAACGACGTAGGTCAGCGCGGCCGTTTCCGCCAATCATTGCAGTCGGCCGATGTCGGCTCGGATCGTCAATGACCGACCAAAGGAGGTATTGCGACGGGGTACTGCGGTTTTGTGCGCTTTCCGGTCTTCAGGCGGTGCGGATGGCTGCAATCAGGCTCGGTTTACCGACGATGTTCATCACCCGTGTCAGGTTATAAGCGAGAACATGCAGCGCCATCTCGGCGGCGACATTCCGTAGGCGCTTCATCAGGAAGTGGGTCGCACCCATACGGGCCTTGATCGTGCCGAAGGGATGCTCGACTGTCTCACGTCGCGTCCGCATGGCGTCCGGATTGGAATCGAGCCGTCTCTGGACCTCCTCGACCACATGCTCGTGCTCCCAGCGCGTGATCCGGCGCTCCTTGGACGGCGTACATTGGCTCTTGATCGCGCAGCCTTGGCATGCCGCCGTCGACCAGTAACGGCGCAGCGTCATTCCATGCTCGATGTTGGTGAAGTGATAGGGCAGCAGCTGACCGGATGGGCAGCGGTAGACATCCTCACCAGGCAGGTAAGCGAAGTCCTGTTTGCCGAACCGGCCCTCCGCCTTGGCGTTCGAGGTCATAGGCTTGGGCAAGGTGACTGCAACGCCAGCCTCTTCGCAGGCCAATATCTCCTCTCCGTCGAAGTAGCCACGATCGGCGACCGCATCGAGCTTGTCCACTTCGAGCACTTCTTTGGCTTGCTTCGACATCCTAGCAAGCTGTCCCCGGTCGTTGCCTACGTTTATGACCTCGTGCGTAACAATCAGATGGTGTTCAGTGTCCACCGCGACCTGGACATTGTAGCCGACGACACCCGATCCGCGTCCGCTGGTGGCCATCGAACGGGCATCTGGATCGGTGAGCGATATCTGTTGATCTGGCGTGTTGCGCATCTGTGCATCAAGCACTTCCAGCCGGCTCATCTCCTGTTTCAACCGAGCGATCTTTTCCTTGATCCTGGTCGTCTTGATATTGATCGCTTCCGATGGCTCCTGCCGATCGGCGCTATCGAGTTGACGCAGATATCGACCAACACTCTCCTCGATCTGCGCCATCCGCCTCGCCATCTTGGCATGCGTAAAGTTGCGGTCGCGGTTGTTCACCGCCTTGAACTTGCTGCCGTCGATGGCGACGCTTGGGGTCTGCAACAGGCCCATTTGCCGGCATAGTGCTACGAACTTCCCGCAAACCTTCCGGATCGCCGCGCCGTTATCCTTCCGGAAATCGGCGATCGTCTTGTGATCGGGAGCCAGGCGCCCGATCAGCCACATTACCTCGACGTTGCGGCGCGCCTCACGCTCCAGGCGGCGACTGGATTGCACCCGATTAAGATAACCGTAGATGTAAAGCTTCAGAAGGACTGCCGGATGATAGGAGCGCCGACCCGTCTCCTTGGCGATCACACGCTCAAACCCCATGCCATGCAGGTCGAGCGCCTCGACGAACACATCGATCACGTGGACCGCGTTGTCCTCGCCTACCCAATCCTCCAGACATTCTGGCAAGAGCGTCAGCTGGGATCTGTCCGCGCCTTCAACGAAGTGCCGCGCGGCAATCAGGATGGAAGTGGAGCGTCAATCAGGATGAGAGAGCTTTGCCGGGCTCGTGACGCAGGGAGGGCGTAGCCCGACCGGAGTTGCGAGCCGGGCGTCGGCGCGATCCACAGGGGACCGCGCCGACTGGTGATCGCGGCCGGCTGGTTGTGCAAGTGGTTCTTCCGCCAAGAGGGATCACTCGCTTGCCAGGCCGACACGTAACCGATCACCAGATGAGGCTCTACATGAAGTACCGTCAGACCGATACCCCGCCAGTGGCCGCTGCCAAGGCGTCATTCAGTACCTCGACCGCGTATCGCTTCGAGAATGATCGAAGGCTCCCATCGCAGAAGAAGGGATGCCGCGGCCGGCGCCGACCGGACCCGTTGGCCGATGTGTTTGAGACCGAGGTCGTGCCGATGTTGAAGGCAGCCCCTGGCGTGCGGGCTGTCGCGATCTTCGAGGAGATGTTACGCCGCCACCCTGAACTCGGGGCTGGAATCCGCCGCACGCTCGAGCGCCGGATCCGCGCCTGGCGGGCAATCCACGGTGAGGAGCAGGAAGTCATCTTCCGTCAGACCCACGAAGTGGGTCGGCTCGGCCTGTCCGATTTCACCGACATGGGCGAACTCGGGGTCAGCGTCGCG
>JAJYAH010000308.1 GCA_021779635.1 Pseudomonadota bacterium
GGTTCGGAGACTATGTTATTTTGTCCGGACATGATCAAGGGGGGCCTGCGTTATGCAGCGACGCACATTTCTTCTCGGCACGCTGCTGGCTGGCGCTGCAGCATCACCGGCGATGGCAGCGGCCGACGAAACCAAATTGTCAGCTGGATTCGTCAACGCAGTTGGCAGCATCTATCTCGACACCCTGAAGACTGTTCCCGGTCGCATCAAAGCCGCAACCCAGGGCAAATTGGATATCGTCGAGTACGCCTCGCTCGTGGACGGTCCGGATCAACCGGCAGCCGTGCGCGACGACCGGCTGGATAGCTCGTTCGCGGTCACACCATGGCTCAGCGCCGACACCCCCTATCTAAATTTCGGCAGTCTACCGGGACTGGTTACCGAAGAGGGCGTATATCACAAACTGCTCGACGAATATCTGCGCGCTGCAACTGCAAAGATATGGCTTTCCAAATACAACGCCGTACAGGTCATGACCGGACTTTTCGAGGAGCAGTGCCTGATCTCGAAAGTGCCGATCCGTAAGGTGGAGGATTTTCGCGGCAAGAAAGTGCGGGTGATCAGCACCGAGGCCGCCGAACTGATGAAGAAGCTTGGTGCAGCACCCACGCCGGTTCCCTTTGGCGAAATTGTCCCGGCCTTACAGCGCAGCATCGTCGACATTGTGATGACCTCAGTGGGCACGGCCAACGGTTTCGGATTCTATACGGTTGCAAAATATATAAGCATTTGGAAGATCGGCACAATTGTGCCGTGGTCGTACATTGTGAATAAGAATGCCTGGGCAAAGCTGCCGGCGGATATCAGGGGACCGGCACAAGCAGAGTTGCGCAAAATCGAGGATGAGCATTTCGCCAGCCTCGCCGCTTTTGACAACAAATGCATCCAGGAATTCATCAAGCACGGGATGCAGGTGTACGAGGCGCCGCCCAGCGAGCTCGCCAAGGTCTTCGACAAGCAGAATGTCGCTGCTGTGTATAACAACTGGTACAAACTTAACGATCGCGCGGGCACGGATGGTCGTGCGCTCGTCAAGAAGATCAGGGAGCTCGAAGCGAAGATCAAAGCCTGATCGCCTGCCATTGACGCGACAGACAACGACGATGAACGTGCAGGATATGCGGCCCGCGCTGGCAATGCTTGATGCCGCAGGGGGCGCGGCGTTAGACGCGGCGAATTCAGAAGTCGCCATCCGGGTGCTGGCCCAGGCTTGTTACGATCTCCTCGGTGATCGTGATGCGCATCTGCGGCCTGGCGCGCTGAACCCAGGGGAGCGTCAGTTCTTCGTGGCAGGCGCTTTTTTCATCACACCTGATCAGCGCTATCACATGCTCGTCGGGAATGTAAATTTCCCGCCAGAGCAAGAGCGACTGATGGTACCGATTGACGGTGGTCATCCCGGTTGGGTCTATGCTCATCGTCGAAGGTTGATTCTAAAGAATACGGATGATCATAAAGAGTTTCGGCAGTATCTGAAATCGTCACGCATGGGCTCGACGATATTTGCACCGTTATTCTGGAAAGGTGCATTTCTCGGTCAGCTCATCATGGCCGCGCAAGCACGCTATACGATGCGCGATGAGGATCTTCTAATACTGGTTGCATGCTCGCGTATCGCCGCCGCCGCCTGGGTCGCGCACGGTGGGCCGGCATGGTTGGCCGCCAACTATCCGCCCCAGAACGGCTTCTACGTGGAAAAGGAAGGCCTTTAGCCGGTGCCCTAGAGAGAGGCCCGGAGGTCTCGCCAGCCCGCGGCGAGCCTCGCGCGCCAGTCGGGGGCGGCCACCGCGATCAGGCGTGCGGCGCGCTGGTCGAGGTCGGATCCGCGCAAATCAGCGATGCCGTATTCGGTGACCACCACGTCGACATCGCCGCGCTGAACCGAGACGAGGCCAGGATCGCCAATCCGCGTGACCACGCGGGATACGCGCCCATCGCGCGACTGCGCTGGCAGCATCACCAACGCCGTTCCACCGGGTGACCGATGTGCCGCGCGCATGAAGTCATTGATGCCGCCGAAGCTAGACATGAGGCGTCCTGAGACCGCTTCGCAGTTGGCTTGTCCAAGCAGGTCGACCTCCAGTGCGCCGTTCAGCGCAGCGAATTTGGGAATGTCTCGCAGGCGCTCAGGGCCGTGAGTGAAGGACACGGGACGAAACTGGATCTCAGAAAGCGCCGCTCGTTGATAGAAGCGCATGTCGCCGCCCGCGTAACCCGTTACGACGGACTCGGCGACTCCGGATTCGAGCAACTCCAGGGCCGCCTGCGATACCGTGCCGCCGTGCAACCGGATACGTCGGCGCGTGCCAAGGTGGCGGAGCACGAGGTCCGGCAGGCGGCCGATGCCGATCTGCACCGTCTCGCCGTCGCCCAACAGTGACGCGACGTTCTCTGCGATGGCCGCGTCGCTGTCGCTGCCCGGTGTCGTCGGCAGCTCGGGCAGGTCGCTGACACCGTTCACGACCGCCTCGAACCGCTCGATCGGCAATGATAGGCCATTCCGGCAGGGCGGTATCAACGGATTGAGTTGCGCCACGATCCGCCGATCGGTGCGGGACGCTATGGCAGGCAGCATGTCGGCGCATGGTCCCAGATTGCAGTTGCCATTTGCATCGGGCGGCGCAACCTGCACTACGGCGAGGTCGATAGGGGCGTCAGTCGCGAGCCACTTGTAGAAATCGGCATGGTGCATCGGTAGCACATCGACCCGGCCGTGGTGGAACGCGTCGCGGAGACCAGGGGAGAGGAACGATGTGCGAAAGCGGCAATCCGGAGCGAATTCGTCGGGAGCGAAACGATTGAGCCCCGGGAGTTGACAGCCGATGAGCGTGACGCCCGCGGGCAATCCGGCTTCACGCCAAGTCGATAGGATTGCCGCGGGTTCCGCGGTGCCGCCGGCGACGAACACGTGATGACCCGGTTCTACGAGGTGTGGCAAATCTGTAGAGGCGAGTTCGCGCGGCATAAGTCAGCCCGTCACACTTCGTTGAGCTCGGCGAAGCGTTGCGCGATGGCCAGGCGTGAAGCGACCCACACGGATTTCCTGCTGGCGACGTGCTGCATGAAGCTGGCCAGCGCGCCGATACGCCCCGGCCGCCCGATAATGCGCAAATGGACGCCGAGGGACATCATTTTCGGTTGTGATGCGCCTTCCGCATAGAGCTGCTCGAAGCTCGATACGGCGTAGTCCAACCATTGTGAAGGCGTGTAACCCGGCGCGAGCCAGAACTTCATGTCGTTCGTATCGAGCGCATAGGGGAGCACAACGATCCGGCGCGCGGCTGTGCCGCAATCCACACTCTCCCACCGTGGCACATCGTCAGAGAAATCGTCCATGTGGTAGAAATAGCCAGCCTCGATCAGCAAGCGTCGCGTGTTTGCCGTATGGAGATAGCGGGACAGCCAGCCCAGCGGCCTCTGACCGACGCTAGCACGAATGCTCTCGGTCGCATCCCTGATGAAGGCGCGTTCGCGTTCCTCATCGAACGAGAATTGATGCACCCAGCGATGTCCGTGACTGCAAACCTCGTGTCCTGCGGCAGCGATGTGACGCGCCAGCTCGGGTGCGTTTTCTAAAGCGACTGCCGCTGCAGTGAACGTGCAAGTAAAGCGGAATTGATTGAGGAGGCGCATCACCCGTGGTGCGCCTGCTCTGATTCCGTAAAGATAATTGCTCTCGTTCGGATAGTTACGGATCGGTGCCTTAATCGCGACCCCGAGCTCGTCCACCGGCTCTGGCCGCTTGTCACCAGCTGCGATGCTCTGCTCGGCGCCTTCCTCAACATTCACCACGAAGGACATTGCGACGCGTGCGTCCTGCGGCAGGGTAAAGCGATCACCCACGGTTTAGTCTCCTGCAATTGATTGTCCGGACAAGCTAACGCCGGCCAAGCCGAAGGGTCAATTACTGATCCGGCTCCGTGAGGTCGCCGTCGTCTCTGTCGAGACAGTGTCGAGTGGAAGCGCCAGCCGTCCAGGCGAAATATGAGGGAGCTGTGGCGAGACGATGCGGGAACAGGGATGGTGCTGCCGTGCTCTTCTTGCGTCGCGATGCGCGGCGAATTCCCGGAGCGGCCGATGATCTCGTTGACGCCGTTGCAAGACTTTTGGCGCGCCACGAAGACGCCGCCCAGGAGGTTGGTCTCGCAACGACGGCCCTTGATGATCATCGGGCACGGGCCGATTTTCGTGTCGTACCGGGCGCGGGTCCTAGCGGTTTGCCGGTGTCCTACCACGTTGTCGTGAGCCATTCCGGCGTTCCCAGCCATTGAGCACGCCTGGATCCGCGCCCGTTCGTCCCAGCCGCGTCCGCGGGCATCAGAGTGCGTCGCTTCGACAAACTATCCGCAGTTCCAAACCGCACCGAAGCGACGCCGGGCGTTATAGCGGCGACCCGCGAGATTTCGAATGACCTCGGCGCGCGACTGAACGAGATGAAATTGACTCGAGGGGAGCCGGATGTAATCCTGTCCGGACAAGCTTTTTGTCGCAAATAACTGTGCTCGAAAGGCCGTGCCTACATGATGCTCAACCTATCCTGACTTCTGAGCAGTTCCGCGCAAGGCCGTGCTGCTCAATCTTGCTTGGCGATCTTTGCGCCGAGATAATGAAGCGAGAGAATGCAACGACCGACGGTGATGCATTACGCAATATGCGGCCCTAGTATGTTCCGTGAAGCTAACCTAATGGTCCGCCAGAAGCGCGGCACGCACCGCGCACGCGCCCTGGTAAATATGCATCACAGGACGGACCGCTGGAGGTTCGTAACCGCTATGAGGGACAAACTTCCGGATCTCCTGAGCCGAGTACTGGAGCGGCCCGGACGGGGCAGCACTCCGGGCCTCGACCCAACGTTGGCAGGGCTGGCGAACCGTGAAGCGATGAGGCGGCCGACGGATACCGTACCATCAGCTGCACGAACGTCCCCGGGACCCAACCTGCTACCCGGACACATCTTGATTGCGTCGGTCAACGGGATGTTGGCTGCATCCGGTAATCCTTTCATTGCCGGACTTGGTAGGGACCACACGGTCACTCATCTGCCCCGGCTGCGCGCGCTTGCTACACCACCGCGGGTCAACCGGCGATGGCCGGCGAAGACCGTCTGCCATTCCCAAGACTCGAATGTGGCTACCCTATCGGCCGCGGCGCCCAACGCCACCGGAGCCACTGGGCGGTGAAGCTCGAAGGCATTCGGGTCGTCGATCTGTCGGTGTTCCTGCCGGGCCCATACATGACCATGGTCATGGCTGATCACGGGGCCGAGGTGGTCAAGGTCGAGTTGCCAAGCGGTGATCCGGCACGCGAGATTGGCGAGTCGGACGGCCCCTCGACGGTGTTCTTCCGCAACCTAAACCGCGGCAAGAAGAGTGTCGCGCTCGATCTCAAGACCGCGGCCGGCAAGGCTGCACTGGACCGCCTCGTCGACGACGCTGACGTGTTTGTCGAGACGTTCCGCCCCGGCGTCATGCAGCGCCTAGGCCTCGACCATGTAACGCTGACCGCGCGCAACCCGCGCCTCGTCTATTGCTCGATCAGCGCGTTCGGACAAAGCGGCCCCTATGCGATGCGGCCAGCACATGATCTGGCTACCGAGGCGATGGCCGGCGTCATCAGCATCAATGTCGGGGCCGACGGAAAGCCGACGATCCCCGCGATCCCGGCTGCCGACATGCTGGCTGCGCTTCACGCGCTGTCGGGCGTGCTGATGGCGCTCCTACGGCGGCAGAGCTCCGGACGCGGGGATGTCATCGACCTATCCATGCACGAAGCGGTGTTGGCCACGATTCCCAACGTGCTGGGGTCAACGCTGGCGGAGAACAGACAGCCAATTCCGCGCCATGAGCGTGGCCTCGGCGGTGCGGGCTTCTACCACATCTACGAGACGAAGGATGCGCGCCATGTCGTGTTGGGCGGACAAGAGATGAAGTTCGTCCGCAACCTCCTCAATCGGCTCGGCCGGCTCGACCTCGCGTCGCTCGCCGAACGGGGCCCGGGCGACCATCAGCGGCCACTGATTGACTTCCTGGCAGAAACGTTCCGAACGAAGACGCAGGCCGAGTGGGTCGACTGGGTCCGCGACCTTGATATTTGCTTCGCTCCGGTGAAGACGTTGCCCGAAAGTCTAGCCGACGAGCACGCACTCGCCCGCGGCATGATCCTGGTCGACGAGCACGGTCGCCGCCACATCGCGCCAGCTGTGCGCTTCCGCAACGAACCACCCGTGCCAAACCTTACCGAGCCACGCCTCGGCGAGCACACTAAGATTCTCACCAACCTTGACAGTGGCTGAGCCGCCTTGCGCCTGGCTACAACAACGACACACCAGGCAAGAGGTGCCCTTCGCCTGCGTCAGCACTGATCAGATGTGTGGCGAACTGCGGGGCAAGAAAGCCGCTGATCGTCTCGGATCGCGTGTCAAGCGAGTAGTTCTAGATATTGCTATTCGCATGCCGCGGTCCTTCGAGCCCGCCCATTATTCCGCCCTGCATATTTCGCGAAGAAGGTGGATCGGCTGCTCGGCGAGAACGAGATCTGGCGGGAGTTGAACGAAAGCGCTCGCACGATGCCCACCCGATTGAGATGTTCCCGACCGTGACGTGACGGACCGGGTGGACGCGATCGTCGCGCAAATGCAGATGCATAGTGGGAGGCTCGACTTAGTGACGGGGCCGCGCGCTCCACGCCCAATCGGTGGCGGGAACCCCCGCGTGCAAGGATCTGAGACGCCGGAGGAGTGCACACGGTCGGCAGGCCTCTTCGGGGCGCCAAATTTGCCACATAGCTTCAAGTTTGCAAGGGAGAGGTCTTTGATCTCATATTTCGATAGTGCAATTGTTCATTTTGATGGAAGGAACACTGTGGGCCAGATTTTCCACGGTAACGCCACAACGGCAGAGTAGGCTTGTCGAGCGATAAAACGTAGTCCGGAGAGCCTGGGGGCGCTCGCCAGACGTATGGCATAACCGCCCCAGACGGTCGCGAAGAGGAAGCAACGCAGCTCCGTCACTGGTCGCCCGTAGTCGTTTCATCGAACAGTCGACATCGAGCACGGACTTTCGGACGAGTCGCGAGAACGTCGCTTCGACGAGGTCCAAAACCGCGCTGAGGTGCCCCCCCCCCGCGGCGGAGGGAAATGCGTAGCGATGCTCATGCCACTGCCGTGAGGATGGCCTCGGCTCGCAAGCGCACAGGTCGGTCCACCAGCTTGCCGTCTATGACAATTGCGCCGCCGCCGGTGGCGCAGGCTGCAACCACTCGGCGTGCCCATTCGACTTCTGCCTCGCTCGGCAAAAAACCGCGGTTCACCAGTTCGACCTGTGTTGGATGGATGCACAGCTTGCCGGCAAAACCGAAGCGCTGGGCCCGATCTATGTCCTCTGTCAGCTGAGCCGTGTCTTTCAGCGCAACGGTCACCCCCTCGATCGGCGCGCCGATTCCCGCGAGCGCGGACTCCACGACGAGCTGCGTGCGTATTCCGTTCAATTCCTCCCCATACCCCTTGATCCCGGCCTCAAGGCAAAAATCCACCGAGCCGAAGGCCAGGCGTTGCACCCCTTGTACGTTGGCCAGGTGCCGCACACTGGCGAAGCCGCGCAGACTTTCCACGAGTGCGACCAGGATCGCGTCGCGGGCAAGACGCATACGCAATCCCGCCAGCACCTCGGCATTCTCCGCCTTGGGTAGCATGATCCCAGCGAGCCCCGGTCGATCCGCGAGCGCGACGACGTCCTCATCGTGCCAAGGCGTGCCCACTGCGTTGACACGCACCACAGCACTGCGAGGTGCAGCGCGATTTAGCCACGCAGCCAAACTCGCTCGAGCGCC
>JAJYAH010000309.1 GCA_021779635.1 Pseudomonadota bacterium
TGCGGAGGCGGCTTCGGAGGTTGCGGAGGCGGAGGTTGCGGAGGCGGCTTCGGAGCCTGCTGCTTGTCATGGGGAGGTTGCCGCCTCTGCTAAACTGGACCGCTTTCCGATTGCGTTGATACAGATCGGATTAGCCGGGTCGACCTTGTCGAACACGGCCAATCCAAATGTTCGCGGTCAGGCCTACGCAGTGCGGCCGAGCGGCTCTCCAACCGAGGAATGCCAGTTCGCGAGCTGGACGAGGGAGATCCGGTGGTCGGAGAATATGCCCTGCACCGGCAAAGCGGAGTGTTAGGCAAGGTGTGCGTACTGACGGCGTCGCGCGCGATCGCTAATGGCTTTCACACCGAGTTGAACGATCACAGTCGTGATTTGTTGGGCTCGATCATTGTGAATCATTACGTCGCGGGCCGCCCGCAATGTCCGACCTGCGACAGCAAAAAGCTGCGGGATCCGCGCCGGGCGCCGACGGCGACAGCCCGGGGGAGCCGGGCGTTACCGCGAGACTTGACCAATCTGCCTTTTCGACGAAAACCCGCCCCTGTGTGTACCGACAACTAAACGCGGGCGTAGCGGTGATGAAGTCCGCCCAGGATGGCACGTGATTTGATGCTTCCGATTCGCTGAATTTGGCGAGCGACCGGCGCATCCTTGTTTAGGGATCGATGCGTTCTGACGCAATTGTAATAGTCGGCGTAGGATTTCAGGACCCGACGCAAATGCATCTCGCCCAAGACAATGATGTGGTCCACACGTTCACGCCGGATCAATCCGATCAGCCGTTCCACAAGCCATTCTGCCAGGGCGAGGCCGGTGCGGTAGGCTTGTCCCGGATGCCCATGGCGCGTAATCGGCGCGTGACGATGCTGCCATAGATCCGGTCGCGATCGCGGATGAGGTAATGCGGAGCATCATCCCAGGAAATGCCTCCGTTATCTGACGTGCAACCCATTCTGCCGTGGGATTTGCGGTGACGTTGATCCAGACGAGGTCTCTGCGGTCGAGCCGGACGATGACGAAGGCATAGAGCAGGTCGAAACCGATGTTGGAACAACGAACAGGTCCATGGCGGCAATGTCCGGCGCGTGGTTACGCAAGAAGATCTGCCATCCCTGGCTGGGCGGCCCCCGTCGTTTGACCATGTACTTGGCGACGCTCGACTGAGCGACCTCAAACCCGAGCTTGAGCAGTTCGCCGTGAATGCGTGGCGCGCCCCAAAGCGGATTTCTCCATGCTCATCCGCCGGATCAATGCGCGCAGCTTCGTTTCGATCTGCGGTCGCCCTCCCAATGGGAGAGACTTCCAACGCCAGTAGCAGCGAAAGCCGGCCCTGTGCCGACAAGTTCCGTTGGGCAATCGGATGAGCAGCAGCATCGCGACCCAGGTCAACACGGGATTGCATTGATCGAATGCACGCTGCTAATCGCGGCGGGCGACGGCCGACGAGGCTGGAGCCCGTCGGCCGCCCACACATGACCCGACGCGCGGTGATAGGAATCGAAATGCGCCGAGCCCGACCGGAACTGCGAGGAGCGCAAGCGGTCCGGCTGAGCGATCTTAATCCCCGGCGGCGCCGTCGCCAAGAGAACGGTGAGCCTTAATTTTGCGCACGAAAACCAAAGCCGGCCGCCAGCCGGTTGCACTGCGGTAAGGAGCTAAGTGCGCACCCCGCTTGTTCAAGAGATAACTTGGGAAGGTTCGCTCGATGTCTCGGAAGCCGGGGCAGAGCAAAAAGTTCGAAGCTATTGACCGATCGCACGGCCCCTTCGCGGTTGGGGAGGCGCGATCAGGGCCGACGCGATCAGCGCGGCGCGGGTCAATCCTAAAAGTTAATTTAGGTGGGCAATATTGGTCGGCCAGTCATGAATTCGCGGTGGCAGAGTCGCGCCGATCATCGGGATCATCCGGTGGGTGACATAGGGGGCTGTCATGCCGTCTGTTGCTAGTGCGCTCGAACACCCAAACGACCATCCGCTCTACACCGAGGCAGAGCTTATCGATCTGAGACGAACCATGCTGCTCTATGCCCGATTTTTTCCGCCCGGATATGAACGGAACCAAAAGCGGCAGATCGCGCAATCGTTGCGAAGGCTTTTCCATAACAAGAATTGGCTCGACGTACACAAGTCGGAACGTTGAAAGGGGTTCTGACCGTGGCGGACAGGGATGCTTTCAGCTTGAGCTTTCGATCGAGGATCTCGAAGCCTGCCGGCCGGAAAGCTCGGAGAGAAGTCTACTGAATAGGAAAAGCAATGAAAATCAAATGGCATGATAAGCCGCAGAAGCATGATTATCCGGCCGCCGCGTCGTATCTGAGTTTGTCGATGGACCAACAGGCAGCCAAGACTGCTGCCGAGGAATTGAAAAATGCTAAGATGACGGAATTTGCGGCAAAAGACATTTTCAGAGCGTCCGGGCTATCGTTACTTGGGGTCAGCAATAGCCATGTGGAAAAAGATCGCGTTAAGATCGCCCGCAATGAAGAGCTGTCTCCATTGTTGCTGTACAGGGACAAAGCTAGCGGCAAGTTGATTATCGCCGACGGCTATCACCGGCTCTGCGCGGTTTACAAATTTGACGAGGACGCCATGATTCCCTGCAAAATCGTCTGAGGAGAGAGAATCGATTACGATGGCGGTGCAGCAAACTGAAACGACACCGGAGCAGCGCATGCTGCGTGGCTCTGCGCCGCCGGATTTTTTGGAATCCGCCCATGAATGGCGCCGACTTTTCTCAGAAGTCTGGGGCACGTTCCTGTTCGTCGTCGTCGCCGCGGGCGCGGGGGTTGTAGGGGCGCTGAGCGGCGGGACAATAACGCTGAGTATGAAGGTCGCAGCGCCGGGCATGATGGTCATGGCCATCATATATTTCATGGGTGCAGTAGGCGGGGCCCATCTAAATCCCGCGGTCACATTGGCGTTTGCCGCCCGCCGCAATTTTCCATGGAATCGGGTGCCTGGATATATCGCTGCCCAGTTCGTCGGCAGCATCGCCGCGGCGTGTTTCCTATGGGCAATGTTCGGCACCGTTGGACTGCTCGGCGCCACCAAACCCGGTCTGGCCATCAGCGATTTCAAGGCGCTCATCATGGAAGTGCTATTGACGACCGGCTTGGTCAGCACCATTCTCGGCACCGCCTCCGGCGCGCGAAACATTGGTTCCAACGGAGCACTCGCGATCGGCGGTTATATTGCCCTTGCTGGGCTTTGGGCGGCCCCTATCAGCGGAGCCTCAATGAATCCCGTCCGGTCATTCGCCCCCGATCTGGTCCGCGGCGATTTGAGCACGACCTGGATCTACATCGCAGGCCCGATAATCGGCGCCACGATCGCCGTAGGTTTTGAATGGATACTCAAGGGAAAACCAACCGCCGCCGGCACATCCGCGGCGCAGGGCAGTCTCGGAAAGATGTAAATGGCATGGAAGCCCATCATGCGAATCGGCGGGGTCCCGACGCCGATCGGCACGCTAAGCTATTGAATCCCACCTAGCCATGGAGGGGTCAACTTTGAACGCTTATTCACAATCGTCGGCCGGATGCCCTCCTTCAACAGCTGGCCCGCTCGACGCGCCAGGCGCCTCTCCGATTATCGCGCGACGGCGGTAGTATTCCTCCCGGGACCGGTGCGTGGTCGTCCTTCGGCACTAGGGTGCGTCTCTCAGCGCGATATTGCCGCCCAACTCGCCGTTTGCACGCTTGAGCCCAGGCAGTGACGGGCCGTCTCAATATCGACCTCTGTGGCGCCGTGGCTCCGCGCAAAGGACTCCGCGGCCGGCAGACTATATTTGGCCACGTAAAACCGCACCAACGTGCAGGAGAAGTGGTGCACGGGCCTTTCGCTCGCAGGGGCCCTTTGGCTCGCTGCTATCAGCAGGGAGCAGGCCAGGATCGATTTCATCAACATGAATGCCCCCCTTTCGGGACGGGAGGACAACCTCGGTCATCGTCAGCAAGTTCCACTTCAATCCCCTAAAGGATTCTTTAGTCAGGCGTCGGCCGGCGTTTCGTCACGGCGTGCGAAGTATCCACCAAAGCCTGAAGATGCCCAGATCGGCAAGCGGCTTGGCCTGGAGAAGATAAAAACGATCGGCGACGCCTATATGGTTGTCGCAGGTGTTCCAGAGCCGCGTGCGGACCACGTCCAGGCGGCCACCGAAATGGCTTTGGCCATGCATGACGCACATTGGTTGCGCCGGGTGTTCAACCGACTGTCCCTCAGTGGCAAAAATCCCGCGGCTGTTTTGATCATGACGGCGGCGCTGGAGTTATCCGGCAACCAAGTCACGCATTTTTACAGCGCGAAGAAAAACACGACTGAGATGATTCGTATGTTGGATGTATTGATCGATAGATACCGTGGCCGCCGAAAGCTTTATCTATCGTGGGACGCCGCCTCATGGCACATTTCAAAACAACTTTTTGCTCGTATCGACGCTCACAACTCGGCTGTTCCTGATAGAGGGGGCCCGCTCATCGAGACTGCGCCATTGCCCGCAGGCGCTCAATTCTTGAACGTAATTGAATCGGTCTTCAGTGGCATGGCTCGTGCGATCATCCACAACAGTGATTACAAGTCGATGGATCCAGCAAAGGCGGCAATCGATCAATACTTCGGCGATCGGAATGCCTATTTCCAGCAGCACCCCAAGAGAGCCGGAAAGAAAATCTGGGGCAGCGAGCGGGAACTCCCAGCATTTTCTGACGCGAATAACTGCAAGGATCCGCATTATCGATAAGCTACTTCGCCCGGTGGTGGTGAATTGATCAGGGTGTCATGGCATCGGGCGAAACGGCTTGCCGCTTGTCGCAGTGCGAAGTGAAACGATTAGCACGAAACGGATCCCCAGTGATGTCCGCAGTTTGGTCGCTATCGGGGGAGGGCGTACGTAGCCGTGTTTCTTCGGCTATGCGGCTAATCGTCGTGTCATTTCCGCCAAAGCTGCATGTCCTTCGTTCGTTAGCGAATACGGCGCATTAAATTCTCGGCCGGTTTTTTCAACCAAATGCTTTCGCTTGAGATACTGCATGAGCGCATTTATCGATTCGCGCTGTACTCTCAACATGTTTGTCACGTCTCTGATTCGAAGCGCCCCCGTATCCCGAATAGCCGAAAGCACTTTGCGAACACGGTCTGACTCAACAGGTGGCCGTGGCGCTTCCGCGTGACGGGTAACGTTATCGCGTTGAGGATGCCTCAATCCTGCAGCGGTGATCCGATAAACCCGGTTGCCCTTCAATCCCTCGAACGTTTGGACAAATCTGCTAGCAACCAACCGCTCAAGGATTTGCTGCACCGTGTGCTCGGGCATACGCGCCGCGAGCCGTATCTTTGCAGCATCCGTCGCGTACTCTCGCGGGATTGCCGATAGGACATGCTCCTCGTCGCGCGACAGCAAGAGAGTCTTGTCACCCGCGCGCATCACAATCCAAAAGGGCTTATCCGGATCGCCAAAGATCACCCGTCCTTGTGCGTGCAGCTTAATCACAAGCTGACGAACTCTTTGATGACTGAGGCCCAATTCTTCCGCAATCTCGCTTCCCCGCATCGGTCGATCTAACAATTGGAGCAGGCGCAGGGCACCGGGGCCAGGGAGCCCACTGTTACGCCGCGGTCGATCCGGAATAATCTTGAAGCGACATGTTTTCCCGCTCGTGGTCGGGTACCATCTTTTCGATTGGTTTTGCCTAGCAAGTCCAATCCGCGCCAGTGCTTTTAGCCCAGTTGCCGTCTTGGTAAGATCAAGCTTTGCCTGTATCGCGATTTCCGGCTTGGAGTCCTTGCGACGTCGGAGCGCGATCAGGCAAGCTGCCTGCGATTTGGTTAGGACAAGATTTCGAGCTTTGGATGTCATGCAGACCTCCGATTGATTCGGCAGACCGCATTATGCGCTATCCCGCTTTGTGAAATAGCGCGGATATGGCGGCCATCCACAGGCCGAGCATAAGGGTCGACATCCGCGCCTATAGATTTCCGTTTGTTGCAGATTTGAGACATCTGGCCATGTCAGTCATTCGTTCGCTATTGGAGGCAAAGCGGAGGACATCATCCGTTGTCGGCAGAGTCGGTTGACTCCAACAGTCAACTATCTTCTCATCCTATCCTATCCACTCACCCTCACTTCGTTCGGGTGAGGCCCTTCGGGCGTCGTCAGGTCTTGATAAATCTGTTTCCGTTCGCAAACCAGCAATCGCCGACGCTACAATCGATGTGCTGCGGAAACGGTTGAGTGATACACTTCGCCCTTTACAGGCGAAGCGATCCGGGCAGTCGTGCGTCTAACGGCTTCGGAAACATCGGACCAGAAGGACCACTCTCGTGGTCGGGGCCGGCAGTGCGGTGAGCCCCCTTAACTTCTGCTTGTCTGCGCAGGGTTGCCGGCAAAGACCGATCCGACGATCGTGCCACCCTCGACGGTCTAAAGCTTTCCCGTCTCTCGTCGGGCTTGGTTTAGCGACCGTGCCCGCTTTGGTCGTTCATTGCCAGGAGTGCGTCAGGTCAGGGTGACCCGGACGCTCCGACCGGTGTCTCAGGCCACCGGGGTTTCCGCAGTGCCTCACACCTAGGAGGTTACGGGACGCTTCTGACCTCGCGTCGATACTGAGATGTCGGGATATTTAGGGGATTGGTCGCTCCGATCGTTGTATCCATCCGGCGAGGACCGCTGGGTACTTGGGCTCGCAGAGTTCCGGTGTTCAGGGTGGATGGAGCAATCCGTCAGATCTTAGGGTGTCGATCGCTTCGGCGAGGGTGAGGCCACGATGGAGGCAGAACCATTCTCCAGTGTGACGGTGCCACTGGATGTCGAAGCGATTGCGGCTGATCCAGTCGAGACGGGCGAACGGGGCGTCGAACTCTTCGCCGATATTCTCCGGGAAGCCGGAGCGGTAGCGTTGAATGAAGCGATATTTGGTGCCGTGCCACTTTCCCTGGATATCGACGGGATAGTTGAACTGCGTCGGCCGTATAGTGGGCAGGAATCGGGGCTTCAGGAAGTCGTCGATCAGTTGCTGGCAGGCGGCCGTCACCGCCGATTTATCTGCCGCGGACAGACCGCTCGCTCTCATATACCCTCCTGGCTCACGCCGCTTCGACATGGCTGGGCATTGGCTTTCGCCAGTTCCAGGGCAGAAGCTCACCCAGCCTCTGGATAGCATGATCGTTGATGTGCGCCATGACGTCGGCGAGCCAGGCCTGTGGATCAATATCGTTGAGCTTGGCGGTGGCGATGAGGGTGTAGATGGCGGCGGCGCGCCGTCCGCCCTCGTCGGACCCGGCGAAGGTCCAGTTCCTTCTTCCGACGGCAACGGCCCGCAGCTCCCGCTCGGCGGCATTGTTCGACATGCAAAGGCGACCGTCGTCGAGGAAGCGGGTGAAGGCATCCCAGCGACTGAGGCAGTAATTGATCGCCTTGGTCGTGTCGTTGCTTCTGGAGAGCTTGGCGCGCTGCTCGCGCAGCCAGGCCTCCAGCTCAACGATCAGGAGACGGCTGCGCTCCTGGCGTACGCGCCGGCGCTCCTGCGGCGCAAAGCCGTTGATCTCGCGCTCGATGGCGAACAGAACATCGATGCGCCTGACCGCCTCGGCAGCGATCGGTGCTTGGCTCAGCCGCGCAAGATCGAAGAACTTGCGCCGGCCGTGCGCCCAGCACGCGGCCTCGACGATAGGATCTGGCTTGCGATGGGCCTCGTAGAGCCTGCCGAAGCCGGCATAGGCGTCGGCCTGCATCAGCCCGGCATAACCCGCCAGATGCTGTTCCGGATGCTCCCCGCCACGATCCGGCGAATAGAAGAACA
>JAJYAH010000310.1 GCA_021779635.1 Pseudomonadota bacterium
GCTCGATGCCACGTCGGCGATATTCCTCGAGTGCGTGCTCAAACAACTCGTACCAGAATTTCCCGCGCGGTTCCGGTGGAAGAGCAGTGATTTTTCCGCTTGGCGTCATCGTCGTCATGTTCTCGATGATGTAACGGAGTCGCTCGGCTATTTCCTGCTCGCTCGAATGTTGGAGATAAGGTCGTAGACGATAACCCTCTATCCAAATTTGCCGGCGCGTCTTCATGAGCAAGATGCGGGGTCCTCCCGATCAATCTCGGAGCGTCATCGCGCGGAGCCAAGCATCGACCTGTCCAAAGGCATCCTGCTGCCATTGCTCCGGGGTACGATCACCCATAATACGGGTGTCCTCAACAAACTGCCGAACGCAGGTCGGTCCAAAACCCTCAAGCGTGTCAAACTTCTCGGCGATGTAGCCATACCCCTCAACGGCGCTTTCTTCTCCCATCAGTTCCTGGCACGACGCCGCAAGCGCTTCTATCCCCTCGGGATAGTTCCGGATGCAGTAATAGATGTCGTAGGCGTCTTTCTGCTTGAAGCGGCCGTGCAGCGCGTGCCCCTTCATGGCGAGCAATGCCGGGATTGAACAAACGGCAATCTCGACCTTGTTCGTCCCGCCCTGCGGCATGGGGCCGTCAATGGCGACGTATTGGAAGAAACGGACAGCCAGATCAGCGCCGTCTGCCTTCTGGACCGCGAAGTTAGCGACGAGCGGCGGGTTATTCTTCACAATCTTCGCGTCGCGCGGCATCAGGAAGTCCACGATGACTTCGATCGGCGGACCGCCGTCTTTAGCAGGCACGCTCCGGACAAGCTGAAAGCGTCGCAATTCGGCACTTTGCGCGTAGCCATGCTCCATCAGCGCCTCGACGAGCGATGCATATTCTCCATCGCCAAGGGCTTCCGGGTCGAGGCTAAGATCTACATCGATAGACCCGACATGCGGCATTTCATCGTTGTTAAGCAGAAGCCAGGGCACGGCGCCGCCAATCACGGCGAACTTGCCTTCGAAGCTTCCCAATATCTGGCCGATCTCGATGAGGACGCTTTTTACAGCCGCTGTGGTGCGGTCGTCATAGTCGGCCGCCGATTGCGGCTCAGGTGGCGTTACGCCGGCCATGACAACCTCATACGCCGCAAATGTTCAGCCGCTTCGCGCCCTCGCTCTCCTGCCGTCCAAAGATCAAGATAAGTTTGAATAGCGCCCGTGCACACGATCCCCGGCGCCGGTTCGACCGTATCGCCGAGCAACCCGCCGTCTTTCGGGATCGTTATCACGACATTCTCGCCTTTCAGCGATGGAGAGAGTTTAAGTTTCTCTTTTAGCCGCTCAAGTCCGGCACTGTCTGCGTAAAAATACTGCGTACCGGTGCGGCCATACGGGGCAAACCAGTTGGCAGCAGAAAACGAGGTGAATGCGGCCTTCGCACCGACCGAGGCGAACGCTTGACGCGCGGCCTCCTCGAAAGCATTGCCGTGCAAGATCGTATAGAAGCCCATACGTTCGCCGTCCGGAGCTTCATACTGGTCTCGCCAAGCGTCGAGCAGGGCATCGGGCCTCGAGAGCAAGAAGCCTAGCTCCGCTTCTTTCGCCCATTCGCGACGGATGAGACCTGTACGCACATTGCTGACATGCCCAAGACTAACGTCGGCGGCTTTTGCCAAGTCCGCTACGCGCCAAGCACGCTTCGGATCACGCAACATGATGCGCAATACCTGCGCGGATTTCGGCTTGAACAGCGACCTTAGTTCCCGCCGTTCGGCGGGCGGTGTGTATGATACGAGTCTTTCGATAAATACGTTGTCGAAGACAAGCCGGGCATTTCCGGCTAGATCGAGAAAGCCGACATTGCTGTCTTTGCAGAGAGCTTGTGCCTCTTGCGACAGGTAAGGAGCGATGAAGATTGGTACGGCGTTTTTGCCGAGCCGGACGACATATTCATCCAGTTGGTGCAGGGCGGCGCGAACGTTGCGGGGCTGGCCGTTTGATTTCACCTCGCAAATCAAAATTCGAGGTTTGTCGGCAATGTGTATGCGGGCAAGGATATCGATCCCGCGATCCCGCGAAGGCGGCTCGACCTCAATGCTCTCGACCTGGATAGCGGGCACCTCGGCGATTATCTTTTTGAGGGCGGTCGCCGCCCGGGTCTCCAATTCTTTCAATGGTTCTGGCGTTTTCAACATTGGCTGAAAATACCAGTTTTAGTGAAAAAGTCAAGATGTTTCACTAATTATGCCACTTTCAGCGCGCGGTGAAATAGCCGAGTTCGCTGAAATCTGAGCAATTCTGGCTATTTAGACTAAAAATTGCTCTCCTACGGGCGTGCGAATCTAAGGTAGAACAGCTTTGTGGATGGGGACTGTGCTCTCTTCCAAATATCTCGACAGCCTGACCGATTGCCCGCCGAGCACCAATCCTTTCCATGTGCCATGGCCGATGCCCGGAAGGCCCGACGGTTTCCCAACGTTCGAGACCTACAAGGAATGGTGCGCCTTCGTATTACTCTTCGGCCTACCCCTCGTCCGTTCCCCTCACGGTGGCGGCGAAATTCGAAAGCGCGCAAAAGCTCTATGTTTTGACCTGGGTGGATTTCGACTTGATCAAAGCCGGCGAGCTCATGGCGCTCACGGCACTCGAACTAGCGGTGACCGATCGATACGCCGGAAAGGAAATGGCCCGGCGAAGAGAAGCCGCCGTTAAGAAAGGCGGCCGGGCTCTCAAACCGAGAACAACGGCGAATCGAAAACGTGTCCTTCGCCGATCTCTTAAAATACATGGTCGATCACGACGGATTAACCGACGAACAGGTTGGGCTGAATGCACGTTGCGGACCTCCTTCGACCGTGCTCGGCCTCTTAACGGGCAAGACCCGGCCAAGCCTCGCCGAAATGCGCAATGCACTCGCACATGGCGCACCGTTCGGAGGATTTCCGCGAGCCGGTCTCCTCGAACTGGTGAGAGACCTCGTCGCATACGTCTATCGCGGCTGTTGAAGCCCGCAAATGAAGTCGAGATTATTCGGAGATTGAAGCAGCCCTCTCACCGTTTTAGCTTGTTGTGTGAATGGCAATCCTCAGAACAGATATTACTCGCGCGCTGGACGAGTTGATCGAAAGCGAGTCTTGGACGGAGTTTCAGGCGCTCGCCGTTGTGCTCGCGAAGCAGAAGTGGCCGGAGCTGATAGCCACCGAGAGGCACAAGGACGGCGGGCTTGACGCCTATGCTCCGGCGTCCCTAGCAGACGGCAGGAAGGGTAAGGGCGTTGCCGCGTCGCTCACCGCAACGCTTACAAAAGTACAAGGCGATGCGCAGACTGCAAAGCAGAACTACACCGATCTCGAAATTCTGCTGTTTGTCACGCCACACAAAGTCCCCGTACCGACCACAACGAAGTGGGCAGAGGAGGTAGCAAAGGCGTGCGGGCCTGAGCTTTACGTCCTGTCTAGAGAAGAAATTGTCACTTCTTTGATGCTACCGCAAAACGCGCCACTCTGCGGTTGGCTTCCGGGCATCACGGTGCCTATCGAACCCAACGAGGCCGACCTTCTTGGAAGGGTCCGCGCGGCAGTTGCCGAGGAGGCGGAGTTGTGGCGGCGGCGGCAGCACATGACTGATCGCCCTACAATTTCCCTGCATGCCGCAAAGCTTGATGAGAAGGGCAAAGAGACAACCGAAACCATGGATATCGAGGCGCTGCGTGTCGCCCTTGGCCAAGCGCGGCGCCTCACCTTGGAGGCGCCAGGCGGTAGCGGCAAGACCACGACGCTCGTTCGAATCGCAACAGAGCCATCGCGCAGCGACGAGATTTCATTTCTCGTCGACTTGCCGGCCTGGATTCATTCTGGCCGTGACCTGCTGGAGTTCATAGCAAGTGGTCCGCCCTTCCGAGCCCGCAATATCACGTCGAACAATCTCGCCCAATTGGCGCAGCACGCCCAATTCTCCTTCTTGCTGAATGGATGGAACGAGATTGCGGAGATTCATTCTCCGCCAGCAATCACGGCTTTGGACGGGCTTGAGCGCAATCACCCCACCGCCGGGATCATCGTCGCTACGCGGAATCATCATATCAGTCCGCCGCTGCCGGGCGCGATCCGAACCCAATTGCTGGGTGTTACGCGGCAACAACGCGCCGAATACCTAAAAGAGGTGCTGGGCGATCGAGCTGAAGAATTGCGCCTTCACTTGGTAGGCAATCGGGTTCTAGATAGACTTACCCGCACGCCGCTAATTCTAGCAGAGGTCGTAACGATCTTTCAATCGGGCCAGCCGGTCCCCACCACACGGGTCGGCGTGCTTCGTGCGGTTACAAACCTGGTCGAAAGCGGTCCTTCGCACAGGCCTCACCTTCAAATTGCTCCCCTGCAAGGCCATGCGGGAAAATACCTGGCCCATCTCGCCGCCACGATGACCGAGCGGGGTGAGGCTCTCGTCTTTGCGCCGGAAGCGCGCGCGGCGCTTATTTCAGTATCAACTAAGCTGCAAGCCGAGAAGCAACTTACAACGCTGCCCGATCCGGATTCGATTTTGCATGTGCTTACAGCCCACCACGTCCTTGAGCAGATCGATCATCCCTCTGTCGGTTACCGCTTCCAGCACCAGCAACTTCAAGAATACTACGCCTCTCGGTCGCTCGTTCAGTCGCTAACAGCGCTCGTTGGCAAGGACGACGAAGCAGCCGACTTGGCCTTTGCTGCTGCCTATATCAACAAGCGGATGTGGGAAGAGCCTCTGCGCATGGCGGCAGAAGACTTATGCCTTGCTGTCGCAGAAGAGCATAAGAAGGCTACCGCCGTCAGCGAAGGCACACGGCTGATCAGGATGGCCCTGCGGGTCGACCCAATTCTGGCAGCCGACATGGCGCGCTTGGCGGGCGCCCATATCTGGAGCGAGGTGAGAGATGCGTTCGGCACCGTTTTGAGGCACTGGTATTCGATCGGCGATGTTCATCACAAGCAGCTTGCAATGGCTGCTATGACGGCAACCGCATCTGATGACTTCGCTGACGTAATCCTACCGCTGGTGACTCACACAGATCGGGAAATTCGCCTTTCCGTCTACACGGCAGGTGATGCATTCTACCCGACCAGCTTGGGAACCGAATGGCGCAATGCCGTCGAGTCGTGGCACGAAGACGCGAGGGCCGATTTCGTTTCTGAAGTGGTTCACTACAGTTTTATGGCCGAGATCGGCGAACGTTTCGCATTGCATGACCCCAGCGAAGAAGTTCGCAATAAGGCGATTCAGGAATTGTGCTGGATCTCGGCCACCGACGCTTTGGAACGGGTGATCAACGGCCTTACCGATGCATCGCTCGAGGCTGCGCTGCCGGCCTTCTTCCCCGAGATCATTCCCGAAGCGGCTCGGCACCGCGTCATCGCCGCCAATCGCCGTCTTGTCGCGCGCGAAATGACAACCTTAGGCCGGATACGGCTTTGGCTCACAGGCGCCGAGTACGGGGACGCATCTGTTCCATCCGAGCTGATGAGAGAATTGGAAACTCTGTCACCTCCAATCGATCAACACGGAGCTCACGCAGTCGAGAGCGCGCTCAAAGTCGTCAAAGAACATGACCCAGGATGGGTAAGCACCTGGATCACAACTAAGTTGTTGGACGGATCACTCACAGGAGAACAATGGAAGCCATTCCTGCGCCGGGTACAGCCCGAGCAAGGTGACCAGCTTGTTAGGGCGATGGCTACGCGAGAACTTTCGTATCGCGAACACGCGGCGACCCGCATGATTTTGTCGACAGACCCGACGCCCGAACTGACGAGGCGAATTTTCGATGAGCTTTGCGGACTTCAGGGCTCCATGTCATCGGCGAACGGCCAGCAGGATACCTACAAATATCTCGATCAATTGCGGGGCGCTTTCCGCGATCTGAATGTCGAAATCGCCGTGACCGGCATGATGCGGTCACTGGACGGAGATTTCGATACCGATAAGTTCCGCGTGGTTGCGCGAATTTTTGGCCGCGTGAACAGCGATGCCGGGGATTTGCGCGGGGCGATGCCGGCCGAGCTTCGTGAGACCCTCCGTCAATACCTGAAGCAGGGTCTCGCCAAGATATTTGCGGACGATACGTTTGGCGACGAGGTTCGATCAGAGGCGGCAATTGCGCTTGGGCGCCTCGGCGACCCGGAAGACCTTTCCGATCTCCGCCGCGTCATCGACGCCGATATCAGGCGTATAGGGGCGACGCCGAACATCACGCGCTACTCAAACTGGTATCTTCAGGCCGTTCAATATCTCGATGCGCCTGGTGCCGACGAAACGTTTGTCGCTCTTCTTCAAAATGACGACTACATGTCGCCCGCTGCACGCTGTCTGCTGCAACTCGCTATTCCATATCGCCGCGAGAGACCCTTCTTCGGAAATGCGACTTACTTTGAAGCCATCTGGAAGGCCCGCGACGGAATGGGACCGCCAGGATTGGATCAACAGCGGGCCACTCGCTACGCCAAGGCTGTCAAGGATCGTATTGCCGAGCTGACGCATGACATGGCGGCATCGGCCAGTCCACAACTAGCCGGACGCATCAAGGACCTCGCGGTGATCCTGGCCGCGCTCGATGGCCGGAACTCCGCGCCTGTCGTCGTGGAAGCGCTATCGCTGCCAGGACAATGGGACGCTTACGCGCGCGTGAACGGCGTTCGCGCCCTGCTGATGTCCGGAGCAACGCTGAGCCTTTCCTCAATGCGGGCCATTCTTGATCCGGCTATCGAACACGCTCTTTCGCAAGGCCTCTATCGCGATCAAAGCTTGACCCTTCTCGTCGACTGTCTGGAATTGCTTCCCTTCAGCGACGATCCAGCAAACGGTATTGCGCGCGTCCAAGACGTCTTGGATAAATTCGAGCATCGGGCATATCAATTCCGCGACATCGTAACGGCTATGGGGCACTCCCGATCGGAGGCGGCGGTATCTTTCTTGCTCAAGATGGCGCAAGGCAAGGGCGGACTCCAAAACATCGAGACGCCGTGGCTGGAGTCGTTAGGTAGATTGAACACCGACAGCTCACGACGCGCGCTGCTGAGCTTTATTGATCCCGATCTGCCTTCCGTCGGCGTCGCCCTCACCTTCGATCATCGTACCGCAGAGATCTATGCCGCGTTTGTCGGCGCTTGGGCGCGTGAAGATTCCGCTCTCAAAGTGAAGCTTCTCGCCATGAGCGAAGGCACGCTGACTGCGACACAACAGAGGCTCCTTCCGGCCATTTATGGCGAACTCGGCGATTCCGATACGATGGTAGCTGGCGCAAATTTGCTGCGTGGTGGCCTTTCGGCTGTACTCGGAAGGGGTGGCCTGGAGAGTCAATTCATGGAACGCCAGCCTCACGGGAATTCGTACTCATTTTCTTTCGTTCCGCGGAACGCTGAAAAAGCGCGTGCCGACCTGTTTCAAGCCGTGTTGCACAATGCCGACCGACGCAAGTCGGCCTTTGCGATGCTTGGGCAAGTGGAAGTGTGGCGGCTCGAATATGGCCGCCCACTTGGCGAGCCACGCCACCCTATGATCGAAAGCGGCGAGCCGTGGCCTCCACTTAGGTTGTTCCCGCAAGGCTAAGCGCCGGCCTTGAATAATCTCAGCCGTCGCGCAAACCGTAGCTTCTCAGCGTGTGGGAGGACGGGCTTTGCGACGAGGAGAACTTGGCGGGCAAAGATAACGACAATCCACAGCTTGGACTCTACGCAGCCATCGACATCGTCTCATATCTGTTTCTTGGTTCAGTCCGATCGGCAGTCCCCTCGACCTCCGCGCTTCCGAGCCATC
>JAJYAH010000311.1 GCA_021779635.1 Pseudomonadota bacterium
AGCGCACGATAAAGCGCACAAACTTGCGGCGTTCTCGATTGACGTCGACGGCTTCAAGGACATCAATGACGTGTTCGGCCATTCCGCTGGCGACCTTCTCTTGATCGAAGTTGCCAACAGGATGCGCAAAATCCTCCGGCCCGGAGAATTTCTCGCGCGCCAGAGCGGCGACGAATTTCTGGGACTTCAAATGTCCGGCAACCATCCGCAAGACGCGCAAGCCTTCGCTGAACGCATAGCCAGACTGTTTGCCGAGCCCTTCAGAGTTGTTGATCAGCCGGTACACCTTACAGCTTCGGTCGGCTACTCAATATTCCCGGTCGACACGCCGGAGCGCGACCAGGTACTCAGCAACGCGAAGCTTGCCATGTACCGCGGTAAGAGTCGGCAGCGTGGCCTGATTACGCAATATCACCGCGAAATGGACGATAAGGCGCGCGACCGTCGCGCGCTGGCGCGCGACCTCCAGGGCGCGGCCGAGCGCAACGAACTGGTCCTGTTTTACCAACTGCAGGCCTCGCTCGCCAACGGCAGCATTTGCGGCGCCGAAGCCTTGATGCGCTGGCAGCATCCCAAGCGTGGCATGGTATCGCCCGCGGATTTCATTCCGCTCGCGGAGGAGACCGAGGCGATCGTCGGCATGGGGGAATGGGCGCTACGCAGAGCTTGCCGCGACGCCGTGGAAGGTCACATCCCAGGTCTAGTCGCCGTCAATCTGTCGCCGATGCAGTTCGCCCGAGAGGATCTTGCTGAAACCATTCACGCCATTCTGATTGAGACGGGGTTACCGCCGCGACGGCTCGAAGTCGAGGTAACGGAATCCACCATCATGTCCGACCAGCCGCGCGGCCTACATATCTTGCGCAAGCTGAAGGCTATGGGAATTTCCGTCGCAATGGACGATTTCGGAACCGGCTATTCATCGCTGGCGACGCTACATTCATTTCCCTTCGACAAAATAAAGCTCGACCAGTCCTTCGTGCGACGCCTGCCCGAAGATTTAGCGGCGGCGGCCATTGTCCGCACCGTTCTTGCGCTCGGTCAAAGCCTAGCCATACCGGTGCTGGCCGAGGGCATCGAGACAGAGGCGCAATGGCAATTTCTGGCACATGAAGGCTGCACAAAAGGTCAGGGCTACCTGTTCGCGAAGCCAGTACCGCTCGAGAAATTGCCTGCCACAATTGTGACCGCCGAACGATTGGGGCGGACCTGCCAAACGCGCGTTGCGCTTGCCGGCTAGCTAGCAGCGATGAAGACCTATTTCGCCAGCGGCGGTTTGACGGTTGTCGTCTCGGATTTTATGTTTTTAAGTATTTCGTGCGCACGAGCAATGGCAGCTTTTTGATCTGCTTCGTTCAAGCCATGAAGTGATGTATCTCGGTCGCGCTGCGCAAATGCGCTGCCTTCCAGAGTCGCTACTTCGGACCAAGCATAAGCGTCGACCGGATCGGCAGCCACTCCGATGCCGTCATGGTAGATCTGCCCCAGTAGCATCGCAGCACGTGGCTCTCCATGATAGGCCGCTTTTTCAAGGTATGACCTGGCTTGAGCGAAGTCTGGTAGCACAAGATTTCCGTGCAGATAGATCTCACCGAGCCGGAGGTCTGCGGCCGAGGTATCTTGCGCCGCAGCCTTTTTGTAGAATTCTATGGCCTTGGCTGGATCACGCGTTACGCCAAGTCCCAGCTCATTCATATGCGCGACCCAATACTGCGCAAGCGGGTTGCCCTGCTTCGCCAGGCTGTCAAAAATTGTAATCGCGGCCGAATAGTCCCCGGCTTTGGCATCCCCTTTGGCCAACGCCATCTGATTGCTGGGGTTGGTCGCTGAAATTCGCCAACGAATTTCCTCAGCGACGGTTCCCATCGCCAGCCCGAGAACCGCAAAGATCAGAAAGCCCACGAACTGTGGCGATTTAGGCTTTTGCGGAGGGTTGGGCTGATTGAGCTCAGCGAGCGGCATTGGAAGCTCCGGTTTGCACGGCGGGCGAGCCTGCGATACACGTCACTATGCATCACACCCAGCCGCCGTTCCAATGAATACAAGCAAATGACCGCACCCGAAGACTCGCAAGCGTCTGGTCATGAATTCTGAGCCGATTGGCGTTCGAAGCCATGGATTTACCTTGCAAACGTAGCTTAACCGTTGTTGGGCGCCGATTCACAGTCGCTTATTTCCCTGCCGGCAAACCGCAGAGCTGGTTGAGATAGTAGAGAAGTGCTGCTTGAACTGGCAGCGTCTGCGCGCCGGGACCATTCGTCATCGCCGCATGCACACCATCAGCTAGTTGGCTGTCCATCATTTTCTTGCCTCTGACGCAGCGGTAGTAATGCATCCCCGTTGGAGCATCGCTGATGCTGTTTAGTACTCCAGAAATGTAAGTTTCTCGCTCATCTTTGCTCAGTGCATCCCACTCTCCGTAAGTCATAGACGTTGCTTGGCTTGAGCCGGTGATAGCGAGCAACGCTGCGAATCCTGCGGCTCCGATGGCAAGCCACGATAGATACTTTTTGATCATGAGCGGGTGACTATCTGCTCGGCGCCAAGGCCTTCTATTTGGACACTAGCGAAGACGCACGATGGAGTACAGGAAGAAGGTTGAGCATCCGCAAATGTGCCTGTCGCCGCTATTCGCAGGCTGTAACCCACGCGCATGCATCTGATCATGTGGTGACCAGCGGCCTGCCGAAGGCGGCGTTGATCACTCAGATCATCGTCTCGAAGTTTAGCAATCGGGTCCGAATGAATCGGAAAACCAGTAGTGCGAACCATGCGGGAATCCGAGTTCTCCCTTTCGTACTTGGGAGCCCGAGTACCGACAGATGGAAAGGACGTTCCGCTATCTACGCTGAATAATCTGCTGTCGGACCGTCTAGCGCCCCTCAAGGCTCGCAGCTTGCGCGCGACCAGCGTGCCGGGTTTGCGGCCTTGACATACGCTACCTACCCCAGCGTTTGACGGCGATGGACTAATGGAAAGCCCGAGCGATATGGTGCTCGTCCAACTCAGGGGCGTGGCGGCGAACAAACTTGCGCCGTTCTCTAAATGGAAAATCTGCCCGCTAAAACAGCGCGTGTTTTCATTATCGAGGATCTCGTACAGCCAGTCTTGCCTTGGCGGCTTACTGAGCAGCGAGTGTGAAGGCGTTAGCGACCGCTGCTCTTGCCGGTGCGCGGCGTCATCACTCCACCGCAACCGGCGTTGAAGCAGATGCCGGAATGGGGCTTTGAGTACGCGACCGCCATCGTCGCCGCTCCTAGCCATTTATGGCGACATCGAAATGACTTCCGCTGACGGTTGTCACACGAAGCTCGGCGTTAGTTGAAGCCGCAACACCCGCCAATGGCAGCGTGATCTCGGCTTTTGCGCCGACCTTGGCGACGAGTCCATAAGGACCGGTAGCGAATTTATTGTAGGCAAAGTCGTTTTTAATGGCGTCCTTGGGCAAAGCGCTCAGCTCCGCCATATCCCACCGGCGAATGACGGCGCCATCGCTGCTCAGGATTGAGATTCCGACGATGTGGGACGCAGAAGCGGGCGTGCCGCCGTCGAGGTATGCGTGGAATTTTAACTTCCCGTCCGGCAACAACGCAACTCCGTCTATCGTCACGTGGTGCTTGCTAGGACTGACCGGCCCGCCGTGAAACGCGCTGTAGACAGAGCCGCGATAGTAGTCGTAGGTAGCAACATTAAATGCGACAGTTGCGACCAGAACGGTGAACGCGAGATTGCGGAAACCGGAAACGCTCATTGGCAACGGTAACGCGCCAGATGACCAACGAAACCAGCCCCTGTTCGCAAGGGACGGATTGTGCGCCAGCAAGATGTTGTCGACTGAATAGGCGCCGCTACCCGCTAGCATGAGCGCAGCGCCCATCGCGAGGTTGCTGGCAGCCATCGTCCATTCATCGATGCAGGTCGCGCCCTGCCAACCGAACATCAGCATCAGAATGATGGAGAAACCGATCGATATAACGGCAGCCGCCCTCGTCATCAGGCCCGCCATTAGCATGAGCCCGGCAATCAATTCCGCCGCGCTGAAGAGAATAACGGCTGGGTAGAGTAGCCAAAAATGCTGAAGCAGATACGAAATGATGTGATCGGTTCCAAGGAGCGCACCTGGCATTGCGGTCTGAAATTTGTTCGCCATCCATGAAGTCGCGTCAGGATTGAGTTTGGACGGCGCATAGATGAAGCGACGCGAGCCACCGCCCCAATAGATGAATCCCTGAATGAAACGAACCGACAGAAACGCCAGCGCGGCAATGCGCCAGGTCGCTTCGACTTCCGCGGTCTCCGAGCGCATCGTTGCAGTCTGCACAAAGTTCGATGATGAGAAAGTTGTTGTCATCTGAGTTTCCTCGTTAGACGGGAGCAGGTTATTCTTCTTTGCCGTAGGACTTAAATCCATAGCGTTCGAATATGCTGAGCGCTTGAGGCGAGTGGATGAAATCAAGCCAAGCTCTCGCGGCTTCAGGATGAGCAGCACCTTTGACGATCGCTCCGGCGTAAGTGGCTGTCTCATTGTCTTGCGCTGGTATGTCGATGTGAGCGATCGGATGGCCGGCCTGCTCCTGGAAAAGAGCTTCTGATTTCCAAGTCACCCCTGCATCCACCAAGCCTTGCATCAGAAAGAGCGGCGTTTGGCGATGATGGATGTGAGTTAAAATGGTCGAACCGGCCTTGACCTTGACGACATAGACAGCGTCCGCGAGAGCATCGCCACCGGCCTTGGCGAGAGCGGCCTTGATCTGGTGTGCGACTCCTTCGAATTCAGGATTGGGCATCGCAAGCTTGACGCCAGGCTTACCGAGATCACGAAGGCTTTGGATCTTAGCCGGGTTGCGCTTCGGCACCATGATAGTCAGCGTGTTGGTGACGTAGGGCACAGCGGGTCCTTCGAGAACGCCGTCAGAAATTAGACTTTGAACCTTCTTTAGGCCCGCAAAGTAGGCGTCGGGCTTTACTTTGAATGTCATGTTGCCGACGGTGATTACGCCGCCGGCCTTCATTTGATCCACGAGCAGACCGGGCGGGATCGTCTCCCAGAACAATTGGCCCTTATACTCCGGGTGAGATGCCTCGAATGCGCTCACCAAGGGAGCCATGGCAAAGTAATAGTTTCCACCGACGAAGAGTACGAGCTTGGGGTCGGCAAGGTCGCCGTGAAAATCCGCCATGACGTCGACCCCGGGAACGGTGAACGCTAGGCCGCGCTCGGCGGCATCATTATTCATGCCGCGCTGCCAGGGCGGAAAGACCTCGGTTGCAAAGCCCGGCACCGGCAGATCGGTTGCGTTAGGTTCGGCCGCCTTTGAGACGTCCACTGACGCGAGCAGAAAAATGACGGAAGTCAACGCGGCGAAGAATGGGGACTTAAGCATCGTGCCAACCTTACTTCGCGTAATGGAAGCCGGCTTGCTGCAACTCGGGCAGTGTGCCTACTGCGCCTGGCGTTAGCACAACGCCGGGGATGAGATGGTTCGTCAGCTCGGCCGCTAACGCTTCGTGGCTGAGCTTATCCGGGTTGACATTCGCCCTGAGGAGCCCCTCCGCTTCCTCCCATATCGCATTGTGGCAAGCCATGAAGACGACACCACGCTTCATCAGTGCAGGAATCGAGTTGTTCTCAGGCGAAAACGCGCCTGTGGGGTTTTCGTAGTTGGCCACATCGGCTGATTGCGACTTTTCTTCTTCGATGAATGTGTTCGACTTGAACTTCTTGCCGGCTAGCTTGGTGAGCTGATACTTGTCCCACATTGCCTGGTCGTAAAGGGCCAGATGAGCAGTCCCGTGTGTCGCTGACACCGCCAAGAAGTTCTCGTGCTTAAATGACCAAATCTGCGCGTTAAGTGAATTGCGCATCAGATTGAGCCAAGGGCTGCCGATGTCTGTATTGTCCCAGACTTGCTTCGGCGTCGGCTTGTAGGCGATGACTTCTGAAAGAGCTTTCTGATCCCATTGGTCAGGAGAGGTCAGGATCATCGGGACCGTCTTGAAGTCCCGCCGACCTGCTACTCTGGCGAGGCGCTGCATCAACTCGCGTAATTCACTCGCTCCTGTTGGTACAAGCACGCTACCCTCGCCTTTGGCTGCAGCGGGTATTGAGCGAGCGGCGAACGCGGCGCCGATGCCGACTGAGAGACCGAGTTGAAGTGCTTGGCGACGTTGAAATGCGGACCTGATCATGGCGCGTTCTCCCGGGAGCAAAGATGGGAGAGCAACGCGCGGCCGACCAGAATGGCTTGGTGATCAGATCAATCGCCGCAGAAGAACGATCGCAAACGCAGCCGATGGTTCGAACCAAAGAGGTATGCTGACACCGTCATTAAATTCGACGCGCCCTGACGATATCAAGCAGCGCCTGCGCCGCCTGACTTTGATACCGCTCCTTGTGGCGGACAACATGGAATTCGCGGTCGGGTAAGGCGACGCCAGTTTCGTACAGCAGACCTGCTTCGATACCTGCCGCGACGACGGTCGCCGAGAGTGCTGTTGCGCCCATTCCAGCCTCGACTGCTGACCTCACAGCCTCATTGGAAGGCAACTCGAGCGCTATAGAGAGCTTTGTGGGATCCACTTTTTTCAAGCGCAGCGCCTCTTCAAACTCTGATCGAGTGCCAGACCCGGGTTCGCGGAGCACCCACTCCGTGTCACACAGATCGTCGAACGTAACGCGCTTGCGTTGTGACCAAGGATGTTCGTGGCCCACGACGACGATCATTTGATCACGCGCGATCGACTCGCTTGCGAGCCACGGGTCTTCGATATGTCCTTCTATGAAGCCGAGTTCGCTAGTACCTTCACGCACGAATCCAGCTACCTGCAACGTATTGCCGATGATCAGCTTCACGTGGACGCCCGGATGCGCCCGACGAAAGGCCACCAGATAACGTGCGAGCCAGTAGCTGGCAATGGTCTGGCTGGCCGCTACCGACAAAGTGCCTCGCTTGAGGCTACCCAATTCCGATAGTAACAGCTCGGCCGCTTCCGCGCGGCCGAGGACAGTGCAAGCCTCCTTGAGGAAAAGCGTACCAGCTTCGGTAAGCTCGATCCTCCGGCCGACACGATGGAACAATTTTGCCCCGTACCGCGCCTCTAGGGCCGCGACATGGGCGCTCACGGCCGATTGCGCCAGGTTCAGCGCCTCTGCGGCCCGCGTGACATGCTGCCGCTCGGCAACGGCCACAAAGACTCGCAGTTGCTCTAATGTCATTTGCGCAATATCGCACCCAATTCTTGCGGTGCCTAGACGGCATCCGCTTTGCAGTCAGACGGGATCAACCCGGTAATGAGGGAAAGACGGCAAGCGGGCTATTCCGGCCTCCGCAGCACGAAAGAACGCCGGTACGTCGGCCCCTATGAGCAGAAAACCAAATGCGTTGGCAGCCGTTGGTCCGAGGGCGAGCCCAGCCAGATGACGCCGTGTCGCGTTGGGGCAACAGGTGCGAGAGCAGCCGAAGTCCGAGGATGACCGGCACCCGGAATGCAAGCAAGCCGTTGACGATCGTCGCAAGGCCCATGAGAATGGCGCCGAAAAATGCCGACAAGACAGAATGCTTGAAAATGAGCTTCGCTTTCTGCGATGGGCGGGCAGGCGCTGACGCCTTCAGTACGGTACTCTCTCAGCTCGGTGCCGCCCGGAATGTGGTTGGGATGCGAGGTGCGATCTCCAGCAACGTGAAGCTATCTGATCATGCGGTGGGGTCAATTCGTTGAT
>JAJYAH010000312.1 GCA_021779635.1 Pseudomonadota bacterium
CGTTTGCGAACGCGGCTGAGTTCTTCAACAGCCTGCTAGAGGCGGCTCATTCGGTACGAGCAAATTGCACTCGGAGTTGCTTGGTGTTCTTACTTTGTCACCAAACGCCGGGTTGGAGCGACCGTGCTTTCGGGCGGGGCCGGTGAAATCGCGTCAGCCACGTATTCCAGTCCGATGGCCGATTGCTCGCGTCAAACTCGCCATAACCTTTAATGTACCAGATAGCCATTTGTCTCGATTTCGTTGCGCTGCATCAATTTGGGCCCTCCTCACCGATGCGAAGCGTATGTTTTCAACGACAGCGATTTCATTCGGCAGGAAGCAGAGACGGCAATGAAGAGAATCATCTGGGTGGCAACGTCCTTGTTTCTGATCACAGCCGGAATTGCCACTTCAGGAGCAGCGCAAGCTGCGCCTTGCATGATCGTCACCTTGACGGGGACGAGTGGCCCGCCGCCGTTTATGGATCTTGCCGGTCCGGGAACGTTCGTGCGTTACGGAGACGATGCCAACGACTGCCGGACCGTGCTGATGCAGTTCGATGCTGGGCGCGGAACGCTGATGCGACTGGCTCAGATCGATGTCCATGCTTCGCAACTCAATGCCGTCTTCTTCACGCATATTCATTCCGACCACACCGAAGGTTTTTCCGACGTCGTTCAAATGCGCTGGATCTTTGGTGTCCCTCAAGGTCCAAAGCTCGATGTTGTCTGCGGCGCGGATGAGAAGTCCGCACTCGGCTTCACCGTGAGTTGCAGGCAGTTCGTCGCCCATATTGACGACGCTTATGAACTCTCCGGTGAGACGGCCTACCGTGCGGCGGAGATGAACGGCCTCGTCGATCCGGCCGGACCCGTTGCAAGGCTGAATGTCATCACCGTTGATCCCAAGGACGACGTCCAAGTCGTCTGGGCGTCGGGCGACGTCAAGGTCAGTGCCATCCGGACGACACATATTCCCGGTTCGGCGGCTTTTCGTGTTGACACGCCGGCCGGCAGCGTGGTCATCGGCGGAGACGCATCTAACGACGTTCAAGCCCCACCTCGGAAGACCTCGACATCCGATCAGGTCGAGAAGCTAGCCAAGGGAGCGGATGTCGTGGTGCACACGACGATCCATCCGGTGTTATCGCCCGAGCGCGGTAGCGGTGCGCCCCCTCCCGTCTATTACCGCCAGAGCAACGCGACCGATCTCGGCGCCATGGCTCAACGGGACGGGGTCAAGTACCTCATGCTCACTCATTTGGCACCCTCGCTTGGGTCTCCTATGCAGGGCACCGTCAAGGTCCCGGGCGGTCCGCTTTCGGAGGACGATTACCGCAAGGCGGCCCGGGAAGGTGGCTATACTGGCAACATCATTGTAGGCACTGATCTTGCCAGCGTGAGATTGCCTGCAAAGTGAGAGCGCACGCTCTCACATTTACCCTCCACTTTAGTCTGCTAATGGGATGGTCCGGCCGTGCTCCTGCCCCGCCAGCAAGCGAAGCTGGCAAGGGGCGCCAAAGACAAGGAGCACGTGATGTCTCAGACACCCAATACTGCGATCGCTGTGATAGGCATCGACATCGGCAAGAACTCATTTCACGTTGTAGGCCACGACGAGCGTGGTGCCATCGTGCTGCGGCAGAAGTGGTCGCGTGGCCAGGTCGAGGCGCGCTTTGCCAACATGCCGCCATGCCTGGTCGGCATGGAAGCCTGCGTCGGCGCGCATCATCTCAGCCGCAAGCCCAATAGCCTTGGACACAATGCCCGGCTGATGCCGGCGAAGTATGTTCGTCCCTATTCCAAGGGGCAGAAGAATGACTTCCGTGATGCCGAGGCAATCGCCGAGGCGGTGCAGCGGCCGACGATGAAGTTCGTGGCGACCAAGACCACCGATCAACTCGACCTACAGGCGCTGCACCGGGTACGGGAGCGGCTGGTCAGCCAGCGCACTGGCATCATCAATCAGATTCGCGCCTTCATGCTGGAACGCGGGATCGCCCTGCGCCAGATTGGTCCGTTTTGTGTCCAAACGGAAGTCGCCCAAATGAATGCGACTCTCAACAATATCCGGATGATCATGCCCGCCCGTATTCCGAAAGGCGGCAATGCCAGCTATCGCGTAACAGCGACAGCAGAGGTCATGAAGCCACCAACTCCGAAATCCATAACAGTGTCCGTGAGCGGGAGTAGTTGTTGGAGCGAGTTGACTAGGACCAGAGCGGTGACCATCACCGATCAGTAGAGCCGTCCGCTACTGGACAACTCCGGCTGCTCGATCCTAGACTGCGGACATGATCGGCGGGCAGCCGACGGTACCAGGGAGGGCCGGCATGCCATCGAGACGCGACGTTTTGCTTGTGTCAATCGCGCTTGGTCTTGCAGTGGGTGCAAACCCTGTTGCAGCTGAGAAGAAATATGACCCCGGCGTTACCGACACCGAGATTAAGATCGGGAACATAATGCCCTACAGCGGTTCGTTGTCGGCCTACGCGCTGATAGGTCGGACGGAGGCAGCGTTTTTCAACATGATCAACGCCGAGGGTGGTATCAACGGGCGAAAGATCAACTTTATTACCTATGACGACGCCTACAGCCCACCGAAGACTGTAGAGCAGGCACGCAAACTCGTGGAGAGCGACGAGGTGCTGCTCATCTTCCAGAGCCTCGGTACGCCGACCAACAATGCCATTCGGCAATACATGAATTTGAAAAAGGTGCCACAGCTCTTTGTTGCAACCGGCGCGACCCAGTTCGGTGACCGAAAGGGCTTTCCATGGACCATGGGCTGGCAGCCGACCTACCAGACCGAGGGGCGGATCTATGCAAAATACATCTTGCAGAACCTACCGCAGGGCAAGATCGGCATTCTCTACCAAAACGACGATTCTGGGCGCGACTACGTCAAGGGCCTCAAGGATGGCCTCGGTGCCGAAGCAGCAAAGCGCATGATCATAGCCGAACTGCCCTACGATCCCTCGGAAACGACGGTCGATTCGCAGGTTGTTACGCTGAAAACTATGGGTGCCGACGTTTTTTTCAACGAAACCTCCCCGAAATTCGCCGCGCAGGCGATTAGGAAAGCGGCTGAGATCGGGTGGAAGCCGGTTCAGTTTCTCGCCAGCGTCTCGAACTCGGTGGGCTCCGTGTTCAAGCCCGCCGGTCTCGAAAATTCAAAGGACATCTTGTCCACGATCTATCTAAAGGATGCCACCGATCCGACCTGGAAGGACGATCCGGCGCTTAAGGAGTGGGCTTCGTTCATGGACAAATATTTCCCTGCGGGGGATAAAACTAGTACCTTCAGTGTCTACGGCTATTTGACGGCGCAGACCATGGTTGAGGTGCTCAAGCAGTGCGGTGATAACCTAACCCGCGAGAACGTCATGAGGCAGGCGGCCAACCTCAAAAATTTCGAACCAGGTTTGTTGCTACCGGGCATCAGGATCAACACAAGCCCAACTGACTATTATCCGCTAGAGCAGATGCAGATGTCCCGGTTCAACGGTGAGCACGGCGTACTGTTCGGACCGGTGATCGCCGGAGAAATCGGGGACTAATTGGCCGTTCCGCATTGCCGCGTGGTCTCAATCAAGGAAAGGCGATCCTCGCGAGATTTTGCGTCGTTAGGTAAGCCGGCCCGTCAAACTGGATCGTCTCCTTCCGTAGTTTACAGCGAGAGGAGCTCTTTTACTTCCCACGTGGGTCATCAGCCGGGTCGATATAGTTTGATGGCAAACGGCCCGACGAATTGGACTTGCACAACCGCTTCCTCATCCCCTGTCCAAACAAAATGAGCCTGATTGGCCGGCACAACGGCGAACGTTCCTGATTTCCCTGTCCCGCCCTTCGAAGTGTCAAATTTGTCCGCTTCGCCGTAGCCAACGCTACCGCTGAGCACAGTTACGATTTCTGCGTGGGGATGTGAGCGTGGTGGCTCAGACGTAGTTCGATGCGGTCGGCACTTCGCATTTGTGCCATTGGGCGACAACAGCTTGTCCGCTGATATTCCGTAGGATTGGCGTGCCCCGCGCCGAAGCCGATGATACAACGATCGATATGAAGCCGCAGCAGGAACCATCAACCCAGGAAGTTCTCGCCGGTCTCGTCGAGCGAGTTACTTTCCATAATGACGACAACGGTTTTTGCGTTCTCCGGATCAAGGCACGAGGGCATCGCGAGCTGATAACGGTCGTTGGGCATGCCGCGACCATTTCCGCTGGTGAGTGGGTCACCGCATCCGGCGAATGGATCAACGACCATACACATGGCCAGCAGTTCAAGGCGCGCTTCATGCGCACCTCCGCACCAACGTCGATCGACGGTATCGAGAAATACCTTGGCTCCGGCATGATCCGTGGCATCGGCCCGGTCTACGCAAAAAAGCTTGTTCGAGCTTTCGGCGAGAAGGTGTTTGACACGATCGAGGCGGAGCCTGATCGGCTGCGCGAGGTGACGGGTATTGGCCCGGTCCGCGCCAAGCGCATCACCGATGCCTGGGCTGAGCAGAAGATCGTGCGCGAGATCATGGTCTTCCTGCACAGCCATGGGGTTGGTACGGCAAGGGCAGTCCGCATTTACAAGACCTACGGTTCGGATGCCGTCCAGGTCATGACGGAAAACCCGTATCGGCTGGCGCGCGATATCCGCGGCATCGGCTTCAAGACCGCCGATGCGATCGCCATTAAGCTAGGAATCGAGAAGACGGCCATGGTCCGGGTCCGCGCTGGAATTTCCTATGCACTAACCGAGGCCATGGATGAGGGACATTGCGGCTTGCCGATCGAAGAGTTGATAACGCTTGCCGAGAAGCTGCTCGAGGTGCCACAGGAGCTTATCCGCACTGCGCTTCAACTTGAGCTGCAGGAGGGCACGGTGGTCGCCGACCGCGTCGGCGATACGCCCTGTGTATTTCTGGCTGGTCTGTATCGCGCGGAGCGCGGCGTCGCCGAGCGGCTGATGCGACTGGCAAATGGCCCGCTGCCGTGGCCTTGGATCGATCCGGACAAGGCACTGCCGTGGGTCGAGGAGCGCATCGGGCTCGCCCTTGCCGAAAGCCAGGTCGCCGCGATCCGGCTCGCCCTGGTGTCCAAGGTGGTGGTGATGACCGGCGGTCCCGGCGTCGGCAAGACCACCATCATAAAAGCCATACTGCGCATCCTCGCGGCGAAGGGCACCAACCTTCTACTGTGCGCACCGACCGGCCGCGCTGCAAAACGCATGACCGAGGCATCTGGCTTTGAGGCCAAGACCATCCACCGGCTACTGGAGGTCGATCCCAAGGGTGGGGGCTTCAAACGCAGTGATGACAACCCGCTGGACTGTGACCTCCTGGTTGTCGACGAGACCTCAATGGTCGATGTCCTGCTGATGCAGGCTCTCATGAAGGCGGTGCCGAACAACGCCGCAGTTTTGATCGTTGGCGACATCGACCAGCTTCCTTCGGTCGGTCCCGGCCAAGTGCTCGCAGACGTCATTTCGTCCGGGGCGGTCCCGGTGGTGCGTCTCACTGAAGTGTTCCGGCAGGCGGCGCAGAGCCGCATCATCACCAGCGCCCATCGAATAAATCAGGGCACGATCCCCGATCTCAGCTCGCCTGGAACCGAGAGCGACTTCTATTTCGTGCAGGCCGACGACCCTGAAACCGCCGTGTCGCGCATTATCGAACTGGTGAAGACGCGGATCCCCAAACGGTTCGGCCTCGATCCCATTCGCGACATCCAGGTGCTTTGTCCGATGAACCGTGGTGGTGTCGGCGCTCGCTCGCTGAACGTTGAACTCCAAGCAGCCTTAAACCCGGCCGGCGAACGCAAGGTAGAGCGTTTCGGCTGGACCTTTGCGCCCGGCGACAAGGTGATGCAGATCGAGAACGACTACGACAAGGAGGTCTATAACGGCGACATCGGCTACGTCGACGACGTCGACCCGGACGCCAGCGAACTGACCGCGAGCTTCGATGGCCGTGCAGTCACGTATGGCTTCGGCGAACTCGATACCCTGGTGCCCGCCTATGCCGCCACGATTCATAAATCCCAGGGCTCGGAATACCCCGCCGTAGTCATCCCGGTCATGACGCAGCACTACACCATGCTGCAGCGGAACCTTCTCTACACCGGCGTCACACGTGGAAAGCGGCTGGTTGTACTTGTCGGCCAGAAAAAGGCCATCGCCATCGCGGTACGCAACATCTCGGGCCGGCGTCGGTGGTCGAAACTGGCCGAGTGGCTGCGTCCCGGGCTACCCGTCGCACGGCAAATCAGCATGACGGGCTGAGCTGGGTAGCAGCAAATTTGAGGTTAGTCGGCAATGCGAGGTTTCGCGTTCAACAGGTCTTCCAATTCCGCGCGTTTTCGGGTGATGAGCAGTTCAGCGGCGGCCGAATCCATGCCCGACCGCCGGAGCTGGGGAATAGCTCCCGCCCAGCTCGCCGATTTCGGCTCTAAGCCTCAGGATCGAGGTTCACGTCGACGCGGTAGCGGACGGATTTTGACGACAAATACGACTTCATGCTGGATGCAAATTTTCCGCTCGATCAATGACGTTGCGGCTTTCGGGCGCATGAAGCCTCGGACCTCAGACCGCGCAGTTGTCCGCCCGGGCCGTGATGTCGACCAACCGTGAACGAACATCAAGTGGGGTCGGCCCTTTCGTTGCGCTTCCTTGAGACCGCGCTCGACGATGCTGAAGACTTCCGCCATCGATTCGTAATGTGGCCGTGAACCCTCCCCGAAATGGAAGTTAATTTCATCGGTTTTAGATAGGCCTAACCTGGAACGATATTGAACCCAATCACCTACGCCTCTCTGAAACATCTTGCTCGTGACAACCTCTAAAAGCTTGTTGCAGTTCGCTTGCTAAATGCACAGCCGCTGGACGAAGCGCCCGGAGATGGAGATCGACGCAGTCTCGTCGGCCATGACGGCGTCCTCCCAGTTTCCTCGGCGCCAACTCAGGACGGCTACCCGACTGCCCTGGTAACGATAGAAGCTGGGATCGGCGGCGGCCGGAAAATCCGTTACGTGAAGGGAAAGCACCTTGACGATGCCCGATACCAACTGGTCGTAAACGCTCATCATGAGGCGATGAGCGTCTATAGGGTGTGCGGACAGAACGATAGCTCCGGTGAGCTGAACGGAGCGCCCCCCAAAGTCCTGAAGCTTCCTTCCCCTTTCACGAACGATCCCCAGGATCTTCGGAACGATCGCGGAGAGTACCGCATTCCGATCTCTGATCTTGCTGACCGAACATCCTTGAACAATCTCCATGATTGCCTCCATATCTTTGGTGCACGCCACGACGCGTCGAATGAGCAGTGAGCAGCTTGTCTGCTCACTGCCTCCTGTCGCCTCAAGCGGCTTGAACAAGCTCCATAGGAGCCGTAACGAGCCTCGGCATGTTGGTCGATGCGACCTGCTCAAGCCGGAAAGCACCGTTCACCGGGTCCAGATGCGTTATCCGCATCACGAGCTTTCTTGCCGGGTAACAATCGGATACCCGCACGCGCGGCAACGCGCTACGGTCGTGGACGACGACGATGACCCTGACGATCCCGCCGAGATGGCCGACCGCCCATGCCAGGTCTTCGAAGAATAACCGACTAGGAGCCTGTCCGCATAGTCGCTGTTCAATTCTGAGCGAGTCTGATTCAACCTTGGGCTATGAGCAAGTATTTTCGCCCCTGGAATATCGATCAGACACTGCTC
>JAJYAH010000313.1 GCA_021779635.1 Pseudomonadota bacterium
CCCTCAAGACTTGGGCCGCCCAACCCGCGCGGCCTTTTTTTATTCGAAGGCAGCGGACTGCGTAACGCGGTGCTGTGTGTTGACGCCATGTGTCTAGCGACTGCAATCAAGTGGGTCAGGGGTGCTTATTCAGCGCGCCGCATCTGGCCAGAACGGCCGGTGTCAAAACAACGGACGGCCTTACACATTGGAAGGTTGTGCTAGCCTCGGCCCACGGGGACCGATCGAGCTCTTGGCCGATACCTAATCGATTCCCCTTGCTCGCCTGCTGAGGTGGCGTTTTAGAGCTTTTTTGCTCGCTCTGTGAGCCGAAAGCAAATCGCGAGGTCAGTCGCTGACATTCGCCGCGTCTCGGCGCGTCATAAATACGGCCAGACGCAAAATCGCGAGCGCCGCCACAATCACGGGAAGCATAACGATCCAAGATACCGTCCACGATCCCAACTAATGTCCGAAAGATCCTCCCACCCAGATCAGGTTGAAGCTCGCGATGGTAGCAGCGATCGAGTTAGCGCCGACTGTATTGCCGCAAAGAAGAAATGAGCGTAGCCGCGTGGCGGCCTCATGATGTATGGTGATCCTTGTGGCTGAAGTTCGCCAAAGTACCGATCGCGCCGGACTGTCAGAGTTCTTCGCTATCGTGTGGCTCGTGGCGGCACGTTGCCGAAAAGAGGGCCGAAGCCTTCAGCGATTGTCAGGTGCGTGATCACCGCGTCACGCAGTTTCGTGTATGGAAGTTCGGCGAGCATCGCGACCTGAATCGCAGCGAGGACCTCGCCCGCCTCGGAACCGATCATGGTGAAGCCAAGGATGCGATCGTCATCGGCGCTGACCACCACCTTCATGAAGCCCTGAGTCTCATCGGTCACCTCCGTGCGTAAGACGTTGCTCATCGGCAGCTTGGCGGCCCGCACCGGGATTCCTTGGCGTTGGGCTTCGCTTTCGGAAAGGCCGATGCGAGCGAGGGGCGGATCGGTGAACATTACATAGGGAACCAGCCGATCGTCGGTTCTGCGATTACCGCCTTTCATGTTGTCTTTGACGATTCTGAAGTCGTCCACGGAGACATGCGTGAACTGCGGGCTCCCGGCGCATTCGCCAATAGCCCACACGCCGGATGCCGTCGTTTCCAGTCGTTCGTTGACGTGGACGAATCCGCGAGCGTCGAGCGCAACCCCTGCCTTGTCAAGGGAGATACCGGCCGTGTTTGCGATGCGTCCCACGGCAACAAGCAGATCGCTGCCTTCGACGTTCTGTTCGCCCGCCGCCGTTCGCACCGTAACGTTGATCTCGTCTCCGGAAAGGCCCTGAACGCCGACCGGCTGAGCATCGAGCAATACCTGGATGCCCTCGGCGGTCAGGATTCGCAATATTTCTTCCGCGACGTCGGTATCCTCGCGGCCCATCAGCTGCCGACCGGGTTCGATGATCGTCACTCGACCGCCGAAGCGGCGAAAAGCCTGCGCCATTTCGATCCCAACGTAGCCTCCGCCCAGCACGATCATGTGGGAAGGCGGATAGTCGAGCTCCAACGCTTCGATGTGCGTGAGCGCGCGCGCCGCTTCAAGGCCTGGAACATCCAGGATCGCAGCGTGCGTGCCGACATTAATGACGACCTCATGGCCGGTGATCAGGCGGGTACCGCCGCCGCTAAGGGCGACCTCGATGGTCTTCGGGCCAATAAAGCGGCCGTTGCCCATGATAAGTTCTGCGCGGCTGCCTTTGTATGCTCGAAGGTGGAACTCGATCTCCCGATCGATCATGTCTTGCTTGCGGCTGCGCACCTTGCGCACATCGGTCTTAACGGACGCCGCCACGGTGCCGAACTGCGCGGCGTTCCGGACAAGATGGGCAATCCGTGCGCTCCAGAGTTCATTCTTGGACGGAAGGCAAGCGACGGCGGGACACGAGCCGCCAACCCAGCGACGCTCAACGACGGCGACTTTTTTACCGGAATAGCCCAGGTGCCATGCGAGCAGCTTTCCGCCCTGGCCGCTGCCGAGGATTACGATATCGAACTGTTCGGTCTCAGACAAAACTACTCCTTGGTTGGCGATGTGACCTGCATCACCGGCGGAATCACCCCTGTCCGGAGCACCAGAGCCGCGGCCTGATCGTTGTTCTCATCTGAGTAAATTCGTGGATTACTCGGGTTCGGTTACAGGCAAGCCGGTCCAGCAGGGAAAAACTTTTGGCTGACCGCATCACGGGCTAGCTGGCAGATGTAGGGAACCAGACCAAGCCCGATGAAGCCAGGATTGTTTGACGGGAATGCCGACGGTCAAGCGATCGGGCAGTCTGTTCAACCACCGGACTGACGAACTCTGGTTCCAAGCGCCAGCTGCTCTGATCCTCGTCAGCTTTTACAGAATTTTCTCCGAATGCCTGTAACCTTAAACCGCACTGTCCCGAATTATACGGTGTACGAGACACCGTATTCTCGCGCGCGCCCTTCGTCTCTCACCAAGAACGTTCGAGAAAGCCCGTGACGGAACTGAACTCTTTTGAAATCGTTCGATTGCCCATCGAAAGGCGGAGGTGCGGACGACCGTTGTCTAAAGTCGAAGAACCGCTGTCGCTAGAAGCGCGAGGACAACGTTCTCATGGATAAGAACGAGAATGGCCGGCTCCATTTCCACCGACGTGAATTGCTGGTCGGTGCGGCATACCTGATGCTGGGTCTGTCCAAAGCTCACGGCACTATCATCGTCGACCATCTACCCTGGACGCCAAACGCGGGAAATCCGCCGACGGCCGCTCTGCCGGGGTCATGGATGTTCTTCACGTCGGACGAAGGCAGGGCCATGGAGGCGATCGCAGATTGCATTATTCCACCCGACCCACAGACACCCGGCGGCAAGGATTCCGGGTCCGCAGTATTCATCGACCGCCAACTCGCAGGCCCTTACGGTCGTCGGGATGGCCTCTACGTCCGCCCCCCCTTCATGAAGGGCACCAAGAGCCAAGGTCATCAATCCGAAAAGGGACCGGCCCAACAATATCGTGAAGGGTTGGCGGCTTTAGATCGAGCATGCAAAGCGAAGTTCGGTGGCAAGGCATTCGTTGATCTGTCGGATCACGACAAGGATACCGCTCTAAAAGGATTGGAGAACGCCGAATTCAAGCTCGATGGAGCGGATGGCAAGGCCTTCCTCGATATGGCGATCAAGGACGTCCAGATGGGCTTCTTTGCCGATCCGATTTATGGCGGCAACCGCGACATGGTCGCCTGGAAAATGATCGGGTACCCGGGATCCAGATACAACTATCTGGATTGGGTGAACCGGCACAACGAGCGCTTTCCGCTGCCGCCCGTCAGCATGACGGGCCGGGCCGAATGGACGCCGCAAACGCGCTGAGGACGGTTCATGGCGAAGAGACTCCCAAAGAAGGACGTGGTGATCATCGGGCTTGGATGGACGGGATCCATCATGGCCAACGAGCTCACGGACGAAGGCCTCGAAGTGATCGCTATCGAGCGTGGACCTTGGCGCGACGCGCCGACGGATTTTCCACCTAACTATATGCAGGACGAGCTTCGCTACCGCATCCGTCACGAGCTGTTTCTCAGGCCGGACCAACTTACCTTCAGCTTCCGCAACAACGTCGACCAAACCGCCCTGCCGATCCGAAGCTGGGGCGCATTCATGCCGCCAAACGGCGTCGGTGGTGGCGGCGTGCACTGGAATGCTGAAATGTGGAGATTCCTGCCGTCGGACTTCGTGTTGAAGACCCACCTGACGGAGCGCTACGGTGCTTCTTTCCTGCCCGAAGATATGACGATCCAGGACTGGGGTATTACCTACGACGAGCTCGAACCTTTCTATGATCGCTTCGAATACCTCTGCGGCACATCCGGAACGGCCGGCAATCTGAATGGGAAAATCCAGCCGGGCGGTAATCCCTTCGAAGGACCACGTTCCCGTCCCTACCCGACGCCAGCGCAAGCGCAGCCATTTAGTCACACGCTCTTCGGCAAGGCGGCGCGGGATCTCGGCTACAAGCCGTTTCCCCAGCCTTCCGGCAATCTCTCGCAGGCCTATACGAATCCCCTCGGTCTCAAGATGGGTCCCTGCACTTATTGCGGTTTCTGCGAATGGTTCGGCTGCAGCAACTACTCGAAAGCAAGTCCGCAAACCACGATCCTTCCCTATCTGGTTCGCAAACCCAACTTCTCCGCCCGCGACAACTCTGAAGTGACCAAAATCAACGTCGACAAATCCGGCACTCGCGCCACCGGTGTGACCTTTGTCGACTCGAGCGGCGTCGAATGGGAGCAGCCCGCCGACCTCGTCATCCTTGCGGCCTACACGATGTTCAACGTGCAGCTTCTGCTGCATTCGAAGATCGGCAAGCCATACGATCCGATCGCTAACACGGGCGTCGTTGGCCGCAACTACACGCATCAGAGCATCTCGAGCGTGAACGGCTTCTTCGACAACAAGAAGTACAACTTCAATCCGTTCATCGCGTCAGGCGCGATCGGCATGTGCATCGATGAGTTCAATGGCGATAACTTCGACCACGGACCGCATGGCTTTGTCGGCGGAGGTTACATGGGCCAGGTACAAACCGGCGCCCGTCCTATCGAGAGCACGCTGGTCCCACCCGGTACCCCGAAGTGGGGGGCGGCCTGGAAGACCGCCGTTAAAGAGAACTACCTTTCAACCGTGAAGCCCGGCACGGGCGTACACGGCAGCTTCTACGCCTACCGCGACATCTACCTCGACCTCGACCCCACCTACTCCGATCGTTTCGGGCGGCCGCTGATGCGGATAACGATGGATCTGAAGGAGAACGAAGTAAAACAGAACAAATTTCTGACAGATAAATTCGCCGAGATCATTAAGGCGATGGGTGCGGACAAGCTCGCCGTTCAATATCGGACGGCGCCTTACGACATCTCGACCTACCAAACGACGCATCTCAACGGCGGAGCGATCATGGGGACTGACCCCAAAACGAGCGCGCTCAACCGCTACTTGCAAAGCTGGGACGTTTCGAATCTGTTCGTGCTGGGCGCCAGCGCCTTCCCGCAAAACCCCGGCTACAACCCCACACTGACAGTCGGCGCACTCGCATACTGGGCGGCGACAGCGATCCGCGACAAATATCTCAAGAACCCCGGGAGACTGGTGGATGCGTGACGCCCGTCGATCCATCTTTGCAGGCCTCGTCATTGCCCTGTCCTCAGTCTCGCTCGCGCGCGCCGGAGACTCCGATCCCCAGGAGTTCAGCCAGATCGAGCGTGGACGGTATCTTGCCGTCCTTTCGGATTGCGCAAGTTGCCACACGGTGCCGGGCAGCAACCATCCATTTGCCGGCGGCCGCGCGATCGAAACTCCCTTTGGCAACATCGTGGCGCCGAACATCACGCCTGATCCGGAGACGGGCATCGGAAGCTGGAGCGACGAAGCGTTCGATGCCGCGGTCCGTGCGGGTCTGCGACGGAACGGCTCGCGGCTCTATCCCGCAATGCCCTACCCAGCATACACGAAGATGTCGCGGGACGACGTACTGGCAATCCGGGCCTACCTCAATACAGTGACGCCGGTCCGCAATGCCGTGGTTGCAAACACTCTGCCCTTTCCGTTCAACATCCGCGCGGCGATGCGCGTGTGGAACTTGTTGTATTTTAACCAGGCCGACTACAAACCTAACACTCAGAAATCTTCCGAATGGAATCGGGGCGCGTTTCTCGTGGACGGTCCCGGTCACTGCGGCGCGTGCCACACGCCCAAGACATTTCTCGGAGGCGATAGAACCGACGAATACCTGCGCGGCGGTTTCTTGCAAGGATGGTCAGCGCCGGACATCACCGGCGATGCTCGCGTCGGCGTGGGTGCCTGGTCGACGCAAGACCTTGTCGCCTACCTAAAAGGCGGTCACAACCGCGTATCCTCCGCTACCGGACCGATGGCTGAAGTTGTCTCGCTTTCGACGGAGCACATGACAGATCCAGACCTGAACGCCATCGCAACCTACCTGAAGTCCCTGTCCGGCAAGCAGGACCATCCGACAGCTCTATCAAAAGAAGATCCCTCAATGATTTCCGGGGCCGCCATCTACCGTGATCAATGTTCGGCCTGTCACGGCATCGATGGCAAAGGAGTCGCCGAACTGTTCCCGTCTATCGCGGAATCCTCGTTGGTGAAGTCCGACGATCCCACGACGTCGATACGCATCGTGCTGCGAGGCGCCCGAAGCGTAGGGACCCACGCCCAGCCGACGGCGCCTGGCATGCCATCCTATGGCCGCCAACTCGATGACGCGCAGATCGCGGCGGTGCTCACTTACATGCGCAACGGCTGGGGAACTGCCTCGACACCCGTCGGAGCGGCCGACGTAGCGCGAGTACGTTCCGACACGACCTTGCGGCCAGACTAAACGGTTGCTTCCCTTTTTGGCCGTCTCATTCGTAAGGGTTTGAAAATGGTCCAAGCCCGTTCCCTTGTATTCGCCGGTCACGATATGGCCGCGTGATTGGTAGGCAGCTGGATGCAACGCAAGATCGTCGCGATTCTCGCCGCCGACGTGGTGGGATATAGCCGTCTCGCAGGGGCTGACGAAGATCGGACGCTGGCGCGGCTGAGGGCGTTGCGCAGTGATCTGATCGACCCAACCATCGCCGTGCACAAGGGACGCGTGGTTAAGCGTACCGGCGACGGGGCTCTCGTGGAATTCAGCAGCGTAGTCGACGCCGTCCGCTGCGCCATCGAGATACAGAATAGCATGGTCGATCGCAATGCCGGATTGACATCCGACCGGCGTATCGAATTTCGCATCGGTGTCCATCTCGGCGACGTGGTCGAGGAGAACGACGGCGACCTCATGGGGGACGGGGTCAATATCGCCGCACGGCTTGAGGGGATCGCCAGGCCTGGCGCGATCTGCCTTTCCGAAGACGCCTATCGCCAGGTCAAGGCGCGGCTCGATCTCGTGGTCGGCGATCTCGGACATCAGAATCTCAAGAATATCGCCGAACCGGTCCGGGCGTATTCACTTGAGGTCGGCAAACCGGTACAGACGGAGCTTACCGCGGTTTCAACGCCGCCGCGTCTCTCCCTCGTAGTTCTACCTTTTGCCAATCTGGGTGGCGATCCCGAGCAGGAGTATTTCGTCGATGGCGTGACCGAAAGCCTGACGACCGACTTATCGCGCATTGGCGGCTCGTTCGTGATTGGTCGGCATACCGCGTTCAGCTTCAAAGGCAAATCCGTCGATCTCAGACGGCTCGGGCGCGAGCTCGGCGTCCGTTACGTGCTCGAAGGTTCGGTACAGCGCAGCGGCAACCGGCTTCGGGTAAACGTGCAGCTCATCGATGCCGAGACAGGCAATCATCTGTGGGCCGATCGCTTCGACAAACCCGTCGCCGATCTCTTCGACGTGCAGGACGAGATCGTGTCGAGGCTTGCCAACACGCTTAATGCCCAACTCATCGCCGCCGAGGCGCGCCGCGCGAAACTCGCTCTGCATCCTGGCTCTATGGATCTTTATTTCCAGGGCATGGCTTACGCGAATAGAGGAGCGAATCCCGAATATATGGCGCAAGCGCGCAGCTACTATGAACGCGCGCTCGCTCTCGATCCCGGCAATATTGAGGTGCTGGTCGGCACGGCGTTATCCGATGCAACCATTGCTGCGTGGTTTATGACCGACGATCGCGCC
>JAJYAH010000314.1 GCA_021779635.1 Pseudomonadota bacterium
ATGGTCCTCAGCATTAGAGCGAGATGGCTCTTCGTTGAATCGCCATCTCGCTCTATCTTTTTGTTTAAGCATGATCTTTTCGGAAAGCCGGTACCCACTTTTCCGGATCATGCTTTAGGAGACCGCCTCAGTCGGCGGGCGCTCTCTTCAAAAACTCTCTGATCGGCGCCATCCGGCCGATCGATGTTGAACGTTCCGGTGATCCGATCCGGATCAAATTGCATCGCGAAAGGCCGGGACGGAGTCAGATTCGCTTCCACGGCCTACGGGCGGAACACCCCGGATAGCTTTTTTTCAGGTCTGCGCGTGCCAACAGAAACGGCCCCAGCGCCGGACAGCGCTGAGACCGCTCGGGAGTAGTGCCGCTCGGGTAAACGGCACGGATCGACAACCCGCCACGCCGACCGCTGTTCCAGTGTACCCTTTTGAACAGACGGCCTCCACAACTTCGGTTTCACTCCAGCCATTCACTCACGTTAAGGAATACTCGCGATCAGCCCGGGCCGTCCCCGGGCTTTTTCGTTAGCGCATGATGAGATCGGATTGAGACCGCGGACCTATCCATCCCCGCCAAACCTCGGCGCGCCCTTTTGCAGTTGCCGCGATGTAAGGACAATCTGTCGCGGACTTTGACTCACCTCAAGGCACCCGCCGGCGAGTTTTCGTAGCGTTTGCCTGTAGCCGAACAACCTGCCATCCAGGATGTTGAGGTTATGGGTCCGGTCTCCTAGGCACACCGGGCCCGCTTTGTTTCAAGGCCGCCTCAATTGGCAATCTCTTTCATTCATTTCATTCGTCGGAATCGTTTTTCTCCCGGTCTCGTCTTATTTGGATGGTGATGCTCTTCACGTCGGAAGCGAACCGCCGCGTACGCCTGCGACCACCGATCGTGAGAAGGATCGCAACCACGACGCTATCGGTGCGGCCTGTGTGTAACGCGCATTCCCGTATCCCTCCTTGGGAACCAACTTCCGGAATCGTTTCACTCCCGTTCACGATCAAGTGCCGGGGGCCGGAACCCCGGAACAAATAACGGCGGTCAGGATTTTATGCGCAGAAGGCCCGCCGCTTTAGGGCTGAAATGACTGTGTCATTGGCATGGCGAGGAGACGCGAATGCGCCGGGCAAGCGGGAGCCCGCGATGACGCAGCAAGACAAATCCGACCTCGTAGCGATGGAGTGATCCGATGAGATGTTTACCGCTTGTTATTGGCGCTGTCGCCGCCGCGTTCGCCAGCGGCGCCTCGGCGCAATCGATCAACCTCACTGGCACTTACAGGTGCATCCAGGATTGCCGTGACGGGTATCTTGGCGCACCGGCCTTTGTCACCCAGAACGGCGATCAGCTGAACCTCGTGACGGAGACCGGAGAATCCTACCGCGCCTGGCCCGACGTGACGGCGCCGAACACCCGGATCTGGATCGACGCGCGCGACGAGGGCGCGGTCTATTCGCCCGACGGAATACGGATTCAGTTCGACGACGGCAGGGTCTGGCAGCGGGACATGGGACCGCCGCTGCCGCCGGGTGCCTGGCGGAAAGCGCCGGTGGTCTGGAGACGATAAGCGCGTTTGAATCCGATCAAGTGATACGTCGCCCCGGCGCGGGAAGCGCCGGGGCGATGTTTTGTGTGAAATCTCCCTCGGGCATCAACATCAGAGACGACGGTGCTGGCTCTTTCCTCATGGCCGCGCGTCGCCGTTCGCCGGGACGTGGATGTCCGGCACAAGGTGCTTGAGCCCAACCTCCCGGGCGCGCACCAGACGCAAAACGGCTATCATGACCTCTCCCCGAGGATGCCGCCTCCAACGCTCCCCGCTCATCGCCGCGTCCCAACGCTGAAAGGCCTCCATCCGCATGAAGAAAATCGGCTTCCTCTCCTTCGGTCACTGGACGCCCTCGCCGCAGTCGCAGACGCGCTCGGCGGCCGACGCGCTCCTGCAGTCGATCGATCTCGCCCAGGCGGCCGAGGAACTGGGCGCGGACGGGGCCTACTTCCGCGTCCATCATTTCGCCCGCCAGCTCGCTTCGCCGTTTCCCCTGCTGGCGGCCGTCGGCGCCAAGACCAGCCGCATCGAGATCGGAACAGCGGTCATCGACATGCGCTACGAGAACCCGCTTTACATGGCCGAGGACGCGGGGGCTGCGGATCTCATCGCCAATGGGCGGCTGCAGCTCGGGATCAGCCGGGGCTCGCCCGAACAGGTGATCGACGGCTGGCGCTATTTCGGTTACCGGCCGCCCGAGGGCCAGAGCGACGCCGACATGGGCCGGCAACATGCGGAGATGTTTCTCACGATGCTGCGCGGCGAGGGTTTCGCGCAGCCCAACCCGCGCCCGATGTTTCCAAATCCGCCCGGCCCGCTGCGCCTCGAGCCCTATTCGGCGGGGCTGCGTGAGCGGATCTGGTGGGGCGCCGGCTCGAACGCCACGGCGGTCTGGGCCGCCAAGCTTGGAATGAACCTGCAGAGTTCAACGCTGAAGGACGATGAGACCGGCGAGCCGTTCCATGTCCAGCAGGCCAACCAGATCCGCGCCTTCCGCGCGGCCTGGAAGGAGGCCGGCCATGCGCGCGAGCCGCGCGTCTCGGTCAGCCGGAGCATCATCGCCCTGACCGACGATCGCGACCGCGCCTATTTCGGCGGCGCGGGTCAGGAAGAAGACCAGATCGGCTTCATCGACGAAAAGACCAGGGCGATCTTCGGCCGCGGCTATTCGGCCGAGCCGGATGCCCTGATCGAGTTGCTGAAGCAGGACGACGCCATCGCGGAGGCCGACACGCTGCTGCTCACCGTCCCCAATCAACTGGGCGTCGCCTACAATGCACATGTCATCGAGGCGCTTCTGACCCACGTCGCGCCTGCCCTCGGCTGGCGCTGACGCCGATATGTCATCGCGGCCCGGTCACGCCGAAATCATGCTCATGAGGACAAGAACCAATGCCTTCCATTGCAACGCGCCCGCACCGCAGGAGGCCTGAGCCATGCCGCGCAAGCAAGTCCTGATCGCCGGCGCCAGCGGGCTCGTGGGGTATGCGGCGATGAGGCATTTCGGCACGGAGCCCGATTGCGACGTCGTCGCCCTGTCGCGGCGGGCGCCCGACAACACGCATGGCGCGCGCTTCCTGCCATTGGACCTGACCGACGCCGCCGCCTGCGAGCAGCTTGCCGCGAGCCTGCCCGACGTCACGCATCTGGTATACGCCGCCCTGTACGAACGCCCCGGATTGGTTGCCGGCTGGCGGGAACGCGAGCAGATCGAAACCAACGACCGGATGTTGCGCAACGTGCTCGACCCGCTGGAGCGGCACGCGAAGAATCTGCGCCATGTGACGCTGTTACAAGGCACCAAGGCCTATGGCGTCCATGTGCGCCCGCTTGCGGTGCCGGCGCGGGAAAATCGCTCGGAACTGCACGAGCAACCGAACTTCTACTGGAATCAGGAAAATCACTTGCGCGCCCTGCAACGGGGCAAGGACTGGACCTGGTCGATCCTGCGCCCGGTCCTGATCGTCGGCTATTCCACCGGCAGCGCCATGAACGTGATTCCCGCCCTTGGTGTCTATGCCGCCCTGCGGCGCGAGGCCGGGTTGGACTTGCCCTTCCCCGGCGGCGCGCCGCGCGTGGCCCAGGCCATCGACGCCGACCTGCTGGCCCGCGTCATCGCCTGGGCCGGTGAGGCGGCAAACGCCCGCAACGAGATCTTCAACATCACCAATGGCGACGTGTTCGTCTGGGAAAACATCTGGCCCGCCATCGCCAAGTCGCTGGGCATGCGGCCGGGCGGGCATGTGCCGCTCTCGCTCGACCGCGAGATCCGTCCGCGCGAGGCGGAATGGGAAACCATCCGCACCCGGTACGGGCTGCGTTCTGGCAATCTGCGCGACTTCGTCGGACTGTCTTTCGAATATGCCGACTACACCATGGGCTATGGCCGCAATGCGCCCGGTCCGCCGGCGATTGTTTCCACCATCAAGCTGATGCAGGCCGGTTTCACCGAGGTGATGGATACCGAGGCGATGTTCGCCAAACACTTCGCCGAGTTCCAGGCCAACCGACTGCTGCCACCCGCCTGATCGTTACAGCACCAGGCGCCGGTCGGATGGCGTCCGGGACCAGACCCGGATTTCAACAGGTTGGCAAACAGCCCACGACCGAAGGGATTCGAACTCCTGTCACAGTAACTTCGCGCGCGCGAAAAGCGATCGAACCGCGTTGGTCGCCTGCACGATCATCATCCCGTTTTCAGCTGCCGCTTCGAGCGCCGCCTTGGCATCGTTGTGGAGCGATTGAAACTCCATCCACTCGACCGTGTTGAGGCGGGTGATGAACCGGTAAGCCTGGCCGACCGTCGCAATCACAACGGACTCGCCGTTCAATTTGACTTGGAACGACGCCCGCAGCGGGGTCTCTGATGTTGATGCTTCGGTCATCCCGCGTTTGTGCAGCCGGTGCGGCCAAAGTCAATCCTCAACCACTTCGCGGGGCGCGACCGGGCGGAATTCGAGGAACCGAGCAGGATGTGACGGAACCGCAGGCTGCGATGCAATGCCCGATCCCGGCCGGGAATAACGGCCCGGCGAGGCGGCGTGACCGCGCGGCTCGCGGAGCGCGCGCCGGCTTGGCCTGATGGGCGATGATGGATAGGATGCGGTAGCCGCCGATCCCGTTTCCGGAATGCATTTCGATGGTCGCATTTTTGTTTTTGCTTGCGCCGACAATCGTCCTGATCGCTGTTTTGATCATGCAGCGCTTCCAGCCCAGGCGGGATCGGGATCCGGAGAGCTTGCGCCAGCGCGTCGTCGAAGGCGGCCGGATCGAGCCACGATTTCGCGCGGTCAACGACAGTGCCGGGCACCAGCCGGATCCCGAGATGTTGATGGATCAGCACTGGATCCCGACCGGCTAGGGTCAGGCGGACGCTATCAGTCCGACCCGCATATCCTTGGCGAGATAGACGCATGCGTCGTCGGCAAACACGCGGCCATTCGCAATTGCAACAGCGAGTTTGCCGCGTCTGACCTGGCGCATGCTGACCTCGTAGCGCACGCGCTTGATGTCCGGCTTGATGTCTCCCCGGAACCTGACCTCGCCGACGCCGACGGCGCGGCCCTTGCCCGGCGAGCCCGACCAGCCAAGCCAATAACCGATGATCTGCCACATGGCGTCCAGACCCAGACATCCCGGCATCACCGGGTCGCCGGCGAAGTGACAGCCAAAGAACCAGAGGCCCGGCGTGATATCCAATTCACCAACGACATGGCCCTTGCCGAAGTCGCCGCCGTCCACGCTGATCTCGATGATGCGGTCCATCATCAGCATCGGCGGTGCCGGCAACTGCGCATTGCCCGGGCCGAAATAGCCGCCCTGGCTCGATTTGAGCAGATCTTCCCTGGTGTAGGACGGTTGCGGAGCATGAAAGTCGCGGGGGTCGGACAACGGCATTATCCTTCGGCGTCTGGCTGGCGGTTGCTGGACATCAGGCGACTATCGGCATTCAGCCGTGATACGCAAACAGTTCGATTGGGTCGTTGAAGCCGCGGACCGGATATTCGCCGACGCGTTCGAGAGCGAAATCGCTTTCGACGAGGTCGGCGAACGTGCGCGACAGCAGCACCGTTCTGCCCAATTGTTTGGTGAGAGTTTCGAGACGCGACGCCATGTTGACCGCAGGACCGATGACCGTGAAGTCGAGCCGGGTGCGCGATCCGATATTGCCGTACATGACGTCCCCGACGTGGACACCGATGCCGTAATTCAGCGGTGCACGACCGGTTTCGCTGTTCCTTTCGTTCAGGACGACCATGGCCTGGCGGGCCTCGGCCACGGCATGCAGCAGGTTTGCGCAGGCCGACGGCTCGCTGAGCGGAAAAATCGCGAGCAGACCGTCGCCGATGAATTTCAGTATTTCCCCGCCATGTCGCGCAATCGGCTCCGACATCGCGTCGAAATAGGCATTGAGAAGATCAATGACGTCATCGCGCGGCCAGTTGTCGGAGATTCGGGTGAAATCACGCAGGTCGCAGATCATGATGGCGGCGCGCACCGTCGTCCCGCTCCCGCGCCTGGTCGCGCCGGCCAGTATGAGCTCGCCGGCATGCGATCCGACATAGGTTTCGAGCAGCGTTCGCGCCAGCCGGTTCTTGATACGGATTTCGCTGACCAGCGCCAGCGCCGGCAAGAGTTTCAGCAGGCCGTCGACATGCGCATCGTCGAAACCTCCGGGCCGGTCGGTTGCAAAGGTCACGATGTGCTGCTTGCCGAGCGTATGGTACAACGGCCAGGCGACATAGTCGGTCAGGCCGCTCGCCCGCATCTCGTCATAGACGGCGTGCCTGCGGCCGAGCGACGGATCGCGTTCGAGATACTCGCGCACCTCGGTGGCGCCGTCATGGATTTCGTTGGCGGGACTACCGATGTATTCGGATCGCTCCCTGACGTCGTAGTCGACCCTCGCAATCTCGGCTTCACGCATCCCGTCAGCCCACAGGATCCGGGCGCCAAGCCATTGCGGATGGTTGATCAGAACATGAAGCGTCGCCCGCTTGACGGGAATGCCCGCCCGCTGGAGCCGGACACACAGTTCCGCGAAAATATTGTCGATGAAGCGCTCGTTGCGCGTGCCGTTGATCAGCCAGTGCTCAACGTCGCTGTCGGAATGCACGGTGACGGGATCGTTCGGCGGCGTGTCCATGTCGTCTTCCTGGGCAGTGACCCGGATCGATGGCATATGTCGTGTCCCCGCTCGACGGTGTCAACGGGGGAATGTCCGACCGGGAAGTGCCGGCGGTGCTGGTGTTTGACGATCCGCTCCACGTGTCGAGGCCTGACCCACACAGGGACGGTGATCGCTGGCACACCATCGGACCCGTGGGGCCGGTATTATTGCTGGTTGTTCACTCTTGGCCCGATGAGTCGGAAGAAGGCGAGCCCGTCGGCCGTATCATCAGCGCTCGGAAGGCCACCGCTCACGAAAGGAAAGCTTATGAGGAAGGGAGCTTCCAAGCGGTTGACGCCACCACGACCGTGTCGAGACTGTACGCAGAGGGGATATTGCAGGCCTATTGGGACGAATAGCTGCGAGGTCAGGTCCAATAGCCGCCAACCGCCTGCGCGCGGCGCTAAGTGCGCTCTGGACGTGGGGTCTCCGCACGGGGTTGGTCAAAGCCGACATCAACCCGGTGTCATTTACCGTCCGGCAGCCCGAAAACTCTCGCGACCGTACGCTAAGTGGCAGCGAATTAAGAGCTGTCTGGCGTGTCACCGGTGATGGAAAGGATTATTCCCGCATCGTCCGCCTCTGTCTTCTCACTGGGTATCGCAGGGAAGAAATCGGTGGTCTGCGATGGGACGAAATCCAGACCAATCGAATTGCGTTTAGTCCCGGCCGTATGAAGGGAAATCTTGCCCACGAAATATCGTTATTGCCGATGATTTCGTCGGCCCTCCCGGAACGTCCAGATCATGCCAGCGGCTCTGTCTTTGGTAGTCGCCCGTTAAGAAGCTGATCTGAGGGCTGATTGGACGCTGATTGCTGCGATGAGTGCGGTCAGGATAAGGCGCCAAAAATCTCTGAGCCAGGCGAGGATGCGGCGGAAGTTGTGGCCGACGGCTGAGAGGACAACGTTGGCGGCGTCGCCTGCGCGGCCTTTG
>JAJYAH010000315.1 GCA_021779635.1 Pseudomonadota bacterium
CGCGCAAGCCCGGCGCCGGTCGTGGGAGGCATCCCTGACAGCCCTGCGCAAACAGGCGACTGAGATCGTGGACAAGGCGCGGGGCGAGTTCGACGCCGCGATCAAGCGCCTGTCGGACGAGACCGAGAAATTCCAGAGCCGGATCGGTGAGGTCAAGGATGCTGGCGACCAGTCCTGGAACGCCGTGAAGAGCGGACTTGCCGAGGCCAGGGCCGTTCATGACCGTACAACCCAGAAGATCAAGGAGGCGCTCTCGAAGCTGCTCTAACGCGGTCCCTTCGACTCGCAACTATCCCAGTTCAATCTCCAAGGGAGACATTATATGAAATTACATTCTTGGGCTCTTTGCCTTGCAATCCTTGCCGAGGTCACGCTTCTCGCAGCTCCGTCCGGCTTTGCGCAGGATCAGGCCTCGCACGCCGCTGCGTCCAATCAGGACCAGCCATCGTCGGCCCGACAGGCGATACAGTGGTCGCAGGACCGGCTCTCCGAATTCGACGCCGCCATCGCCAGCCTAGAGCAGGACCTCGCCAAGCGCCAGGCGGATGTCCGTGCAAAGGCCGACGCCACGCTCAAGGAACTTCGCGACACGCGGGAGGCATATCGGCTCAAGGCCGAAGAAGCCGCAGCCAACGCGCGGATCTGGACGGATACTCAGGTCGCCGATGCACGCAAAGCGCTCGACGAAAGCTTGACCGCATTCCAGGCCAAGGTGGGTGTATATCTTGATACGGTAAAGGCCGATCTCGCTACCCGTCAAGCCGTACTGGAGGCTGAATTCGAGGCCCGCCAAAAGGCATGGCAGAAATCGATCGATGGGCTGCGCACTGAAGCCGACAAGCTCGCCGCCAAGCAGAGAGCGGACATTGACGCCCGCATCGACGCCCTCAAGGCTCAGGTCGATGAGGCAAAGGCACGGGTCGGACGCCTTCAGACGGCCTCGCGCGAAGCATGGGACGCCGTGACGCGAAACTATGCCGACGCCCAGCAGCGCTTCGCCGACACATACAACTCGATCCGCAAGTCCATCAAGGACGCAACCCAGTAGTCCTATACGCTCGGCCCAGGGGGAGGACTCGTTTCGATCCTCTCCCCTCCGGGCGGATAGGCTCTCCTCATGCGCAAGAATCGCGGAGAAGACAATGAGCCTTAAGAGTGAAATCGCGGCCTTGCGCGCGGAAATAGACGCCCGAGCCCACGGAGCCGCGGCCGAGCGAAGAAGCCCGAGCCCCTCGCCTCGCGTGGAGGAGCAGCAGGCGAGCGGCACGCATGACCCGCATGACATCGAGACGCTCCTGAATATGCTGAACGAGACACTCGAGGAGTTCGCCGAAGAGCTGAACAAGTACCCCAGATTGACCGCGCTCAGCGCGCTCGGCGTCGGCCTTGTGCTCGGCGTCGTTATCGGTCGCCGGCTCCGCTGACCGTTTTTCGCTCCAATCGAAAGGCCAAACCATGTCCACTCTCAGCTCGGCAAAACTTTATGCCCGGATGGCGCTTCTTCGCCGCCAGGTCCTCCTCCGGCAACTGATCCGGCGCACGATGGCGGGCGCGTTGGCGGTCGCGGCGATCATCGTCGCCGCCGGTCTTGCGACCTACGCTCTGTTCCTGACGATCCGGGTTCCGTTCGGCGACCTCGGAGCTACCTTGACAATCGCTGCGATCTATCTTGCGGCAGCCCTTATCTTACTGGTCTACGCCCTGCGGGAGCCGGCCTCGCCCGAGCTCGAAGCGCTCGCGGAAATGGAGGCGGCCGCGCTCGAGACCGCGATGGCGGACTCACAGGGGATGGTAGAGATGTTCACAGCCGCAGGGCATCGCATCGAGAGCCTTGGCGATAGCCTTACACTTGGTGTCGGTATCCTGTCAGCGCTGCGCAAACTGCTGGCGCCCCGCAAATCTTGAACAAGCCGTTGCAGGACCATCCGTTCAGAGATGGCGCTATTGACCGACGGACGACTGCCACCATACGACCAGGGCGGCGATCGAGGGGCCGAGAATGAGACCATTCATGTCGATTAGCCGAGAGACGCCGACCGAAGGGCTTCAGCGCGGGAGCGACATGTCACGGATATTCGTGACGGCTGGTCCGGCCGGACGAGAGCGCGACGTATGCCCCAACCTATCATTACCACCAACTCATGTGCTCGGCTCGCACGCACGATGGACGTCGGGTCAATCGCGAAACTACCGGCAAAGACCGAAGCCGACCAAAATAGATTCAGAGATCACAGAGGGGCGGCGCCTTGGCTCGTCGTCATCGGGTAGAGGTTATGCATCGAGATAAATGCCGTCGGGGTGCGACAGGTTGCGTTGGCCATGCAGCCTTGGTCGCGGACAGCCGTTGCATCGGCGGGCTCCCTCCGAACAGATTGATACACTGCAGCCAAAATGCACGGCCGCCACTCGACCGCACTCAGCACCTCCTTTCGGATACGACCGAGCCCGACAGGCCATTATCCTCTCCATTCGGAGTCAAGCACCTCTTCTTCGAGCGCGCGGCGGTCCTTGCACGGCGCAAGCGCACGGCAAGACGCTTCAAAGGGCCCGCCGACTGGCTTCGGCTTGCGGTGCTTGGCGTGGTTCTAATGAGCCTAGCAACACTGGCTTTGATGGACCCGATCTCCGGAAGGAAACTCCCCGACTACGTTCCCGGCATTTCGGCAACCTTCGGCGGCGCGATGCTCTGCATCGCTATCGTCCGGATCGGCTGGCCGGCTCTCTATCTGGATTGGATCGCGAGCGGACTACTGTATATCGGCCTCGGAGCCATCCTTTACAGGAACTCGACCGCAATCTCGAATGAGATCTTCCTGCTGTTCTGCCCCCTCTTCCTTGCCTCGGCCAGCCTGCGGATCTGGATCGCCGCAACGCTCGGCGCGAAGGACGACAGCACGGCCTGGCTTATGGCCGGCGGCCTGACCGGTTTGTTCTGCGCCTCCTGGACCATCGTCATGTGGTTCACGGCGACGGCAATCGACCCCGACCTCGTCATCTGCGTCGATGTCATGCTTTACGGTCTCTCCATCGCCGGCTTCGGACTATCCCTGCGTGAGCCAGGGGCATGGGGCACATCCACATGATTTGCGCAGGTCTGGACGGGAAGGTCGAGAATTTCACGACGCAGATCGGCGTTTCGGCGGGTGCAGTCGCGCGCTTCACCCTCTCGGCTTCACTCGGCATCGCGGCCGGACCGCTGTCCTGGTGAACGATGCCGAGAGAGCACTCGACATCAAAACAACGGCAACAGAGCTGATCAGGGAGCGTGTGTGATGGGAACAGCGAACTGTAAGGTCGTGGTCGTCACGGCTTCGGTTCGAAGCGGTGTCGCCCAAATGCGTCTTCGTGCGAAAGAAAGTGCGGCAGTCATCGCGAGTAACATCGACCTCAATCAAGTCCGACTGCCGCTAAAGAGACACTTTCGGAGGGCCTCAGATGAAAAATGAAGTGCTCGACTTCAACGTCATTGTGATCGGCGCGGGAGCCGGTGGGATGTGTGCGGCGGTGCGTCTGTCGTGACTCGGATACCGCACCCTGCTCATGGATTCGCGGGACAAGATCGGCGGACGCGCATCAACGCGCCTCATCGATGGATTTCTATGCAATACCGCCGCCTTGGTCATCGAACTCGACAAGGCCGTCTCCCAGACCTACAGTTACCTCGGCATTCCTTCATCTAACGAGCCCAGGAGGGCGGCACCGGTGCTGTGGATGGGGAAACGCTATATCATCGATGTGACGGACAGCTGCCCATCACGCAGCGGCCGATCCCGAGCTGGCGACCGGTCACACCAAGAGCGATCGACAGAGCAACGGCTGGGACTTCCGCATCTGCCCCGATTGCGGCGGCACCATGCGGCGGATCGCAGCCGTGCCGCGCTCCTCCACCCATCAGCCGTTCCACCGTGATACGTCATGATCTCATCACCGCCTGTTATCGTCGTCACCTCCGCCGAGCATGCTGCGCAACCTGTCGCCCCCCTGGACAGCTATGCCGATCGACGGCCGTAATCCCGACGGCAGAATTGCCCGACCCGTCAAACTGAAGTGCTTCTCGCGCCCAGCACCCGACTCGCGAGGTCGTCCCGGCCAAAATAGCTCTTCGCATCAGTTACCCAGCTATCGCCAAAATTGCCTCGCCGGCCCGCCATCGCCACTATCCCCATAGCGCCCAGCGGCTTCGTTCAATCCGGCTTCTATGAGGTCGCGCTCACCCGTGCGACCCGCGGCCCGGCTTAGCCCTGCGACCTCACAGAACCCTCAAGATTTTGCAAATTTGATTTGTGATTGATCGGGATAGGGGGACGCCTCGCGACGCCGCCCGCCGGGTCACCGGAGGCAGTCGCCCGCCTCCGGTTCCCACAGAACGTAGCGTGCGGATTTCCCGCACCACGCTCTTCGGCAGTTGGTTCGCATCACTGCTATTTGTTCAAGTTTCGTTTCCATGGTCAGGTGATCTTCTCACTGAGTAGAAGGCGGCAACTCCCGTTGAATGGAGCCCATGTCGCCCAAGAACAATTCAACTACCGCTGACCGCTTCCCCATGTAGCCGGCTCTCCCAACCTCGGAGTACTACCAGTCAGTCTGACTTCCACCCGGTCGTCAGACCCTTCTCACCTCTTCGGCTTGGCAGGTCCTACAAGCTTGCGTCTGAACCGGATGGATCTCCCTTGTTCGCGTTGCTTCCTTTGGTTGCACGCTGGCGGTACGAACCCCGGGAGCGCCTCAGACCGCTCGCGTTGTCGCGGCCTGCGATTCCGCCTTCCCCTTTGAGAGACAGGGTCGGCTACTCCGATCACGTTCGATTTCGGGGCTATGTTCCCGTTCACTTCATTCCGGCCTACAACCTCCCTGTCTACGCTTCGCAACGGCCGTTACCGGACGCCACGCAAGACTCGGTTCGCGGCTGCTCGCTAGGCTTTGCCGCGGCCGTCATCGCGGACGGCAGACTTCAACGCGCTTGCAAGGCGCAACTCCCACACCACCGGGCATACGGGTCGACGAACACACCGCGTGGTAGAAGCGCTATCTGTCAGCGAAGCGCTACGTCTACATCTGGGCCGATGGCATCCATCTCCAGGCGTGCCTCGAAGACGAAAGGCAGTGCATCCTGCTGGTGCTGATCGGCGCGACGCCGGAAGGCCGCAAGGAACTGGTCGGCTTCACCGATGGCGCCCGCGAGAGCGCGCACGACTGGCGCGACCTGCTGCTCGACCTGAAGCGGCGCGGGCTCGACGTGCCGCCGCGGCTCGCCATCGCCGATGGCGCGCTCGGGTTCTGGAAGGCCGCCGGTGAGGTCTGGCCGAAAACGCGCGAGCAGCGCTGCTGGGTGCACAAGACCGCAAACGTGATCGCCAAGTTGCCGAAGAGCCAGCAGCCGAAAGCCAAACGCGCGTTGCAGGAGATATGGATGGCCGAAACCAAGGCCGCCGCCGAGCTGTCGTTCGACGCCTTCATCGAGAGCTACACGCCCAAATACGCGAAGGCGGCCGACTGCCTGAGCAAGGATCGGGACACACTACTGGCGTTCTACGACTTCCCGGCCGAGCACTGGAAACACCTGCGGACGACCAATCCCATTGAAAGCACCTTCGCCACCGTGCGCCACCGCACGATCCGATCGAAGGGATGCCTGTCCAACAGGACGGCGCTCGCCATGGTCTTCAAACTGCTCGAGGGCGCGCAGAAAAGCCGGCGTCGTCTCGACGGCCACAACCAGTTGCCAAAACTCGGTGTGACGTTCAACGACGGGATCGAGGTCATCGCCAAGCTGACCGACCGTCAGCCCGCAACCGCCGCCGCCTGACCGGCCCCGCCGTCACCAAAAATTGGCGATAGCTCGCATGGCCACCTCCATTGCTTATCGGTCCGGCTTTGCTTAAACGTTATCTAACCTAGCGAGACTGTTACCAACTATTGCTATCGAAGAAGTCCATCGACCAGCATTGAAAATCCATTGCATCAGCCCGACGTTGGCATAATGGCTGCCGCAGAGGACAAGTTCGTCGTTTCAAAAGAAAAGATAGGCGAGGACCGCAAGAGGCACAGCCACGATGCCGAAACCTAGAGCGAGAAAGATCAGCGCGCCGAGCGAAGCGCGGTCGGATATCGAACGATCGTGCATGGTCACAACTCCTCCGGGTTCTCGTCGTTGGGTGCACCACGTCCCCACTGCTTAGGCAGAGGAGCGGCCGACCTTGGGGCGAGGCGCAGCCCGCAGGCCAGCCGCTCCACGGCACTCCGCCTCGGTAGATGGGGTCTCCGAGTCGACGCCGCATGCCGCATGCCGCATTACGACTTCCGGACTTGGGTGAGTTGGGTCCAAAGCCGGTTGCCGTATCGCGAACCCGAAGGCTGCGCGATTCTTTCGACGGAACTGTCTCAATGGAGCCGCCTCAGGATTGCTGAGCTTGAGCAACAAGGTCCATATTACTGCCAAGATTGAAACTATACCGTATTGTTTATATAATTCAAATTCAGGCGATCGACAAGGAGAATTGGATGCCAGACGGAGGAGTTGACGGTTTGGTACGCCCGCCCGCCACCACCCCGCGGGGAAAGGGCGGACGCCCCACCCGCGAAGAGGCCGTCCGGCGTGATGAGCGTTTGCTGGATGTCGCAGCAAGCCTGTTCATGGAACGGGGCTTTGAAGGCACGTCCATCGACGCGGTGGCGGAGACGGCCGGTGTGAGCAAGCCGACCGTCTATGCGCGTTACCGCGACAAGCGCGATCTGTTTGCGGCTGTTCTGCGTGACAGAATTCGACGCTGGCTCGCGCCTTTATCGGCAGCGGCCGAGGCGGCTGGGGTCAATCCAAGGGGAATCGAGACGACGCTGCACGATCTGAGCCGCGATGTGCTGGCCCTCGCGTTGACGCCGGAGGCGATTACGCTGCGGCGAATTCTAGCGGCACAGGCTGTCCGGTTTCCGGACCTGGCGAAGCTCGCGCATGAAGAGGGCTGGCTACGTGGAGTCAGGGCTGTCGCATCCCTGCTTCGGGAATTTGCCGCCCGCGGCCAGATCAAGGTGAAGGACCCCGCACTTGCGGCAGACCTATTCCTCAATCTTGTGCTTGGGACCTCCGAGCGTCTGGCGCTCTACGGCATCGTGACCGATCCCAAGGTTCAGGAACGGCGGAGACAAGCTGCCGTCAAACTCTTTTTGATTGGCGTGAGCACTCGCTGAATTCAATCATAGAATGACGAACGATTGACTGATGATTCCACCGATCCAGATCCAGCAATCTCTGGACTGAACAAACGCCATCCGGGAAACGATCGTTGAGATGCGCATCTGTCATTTGCCGCGAAAGGCCTGGAGCGATCTATATAGCGCGATACTCGCTATCGGATATCTCGGGCGGCATGCTGGAAACCGCGATCAGAATTGACGGCTTGGTCGGATGAACTTCTTCGGCTTCGGTGGCGCCGCCGGGGCTATTACTGGGGTGATGCCATCCGGCCCCACTGCGTTCCGGGACGCCGAGGCGACCGGCGTCTCGCCGCTAACCTGTTCGCGGCCGACCTCGCGGCGCGGCCAGGCGAAATCGTCGGCGCGGCCAGCGGGTGGCGCCAGCGCTTCGCCCTTGACCATCGTCCGGGCCACCAAGGGATCCATCGCGGCCGGGCGCGAGCCGGGCCCGCCGA
>JAJYAH010000316.1 GCA_021779635.1 Pseudomonadota bacterium
TCGGTCGCGCTCGCCGGCCTTGGAAGCATGCCGCTCGGTTTCGTCCCGGCATTTGCCGCAGCCAACGACAAATACCCCGAGGATGCGTTCAAGCAAAAGGACGAAGCCGACGCCATCAAGTCGCTCTATGGCAGGACCGCCGAGCCTTCGGACAAGGTGAAGCTCGACGCGCCGGAAATCGCCGAGAACGGTGCCGTGGTTCCGATCTCGGTCAGCACGACGCTGACTGACGTGACTTCGATCTCTTTCCTCGTCGCCGATAATCCGAACGCGCTGGCGGCTTCCTACAAGATTCCGCCGGGCACCATGCCAAGCGTGGCCAACCGTCTGAAAATGGCGAAGACCAGCAACGTGACCGCGATCGTGGAAGCCGGCGGCAAGCTCTACAGCGCGACCAGGGAAGTAAAAGTCACCGTCGGCGGCTGCGGCGGCTGAACCGGCCTTCGAAGGAGTATTCCGATGGCATCGACCATTCGCGTGCGCGCCATATCGAACGGCGACACCACCGAAGTCCAGGCGCTGATTCAGCACCCGATGGATTCCGGCTTCGTCAAGGACGACAACGGCGTGATCATTCCGCCGCATTTCATCCAGCAAGTCATCTTCGAACATGACGGTAAGGATGTGTTCGTCGCGGATTGGGGAACGGGCGTCTCCAAGGACCCTTATGTCAAGTTCAGCTTCAAGGGTGGCAACAAGGGCGACGATTTGAAAATCAGCTGGGTGGACAACAAGGGCGCGAGCGATACGACGACGGCGAAGATTCAATAGCGGCTTGTGTTTTGTTGTTTTGGCGCGTTTTCTTGATACAAGCCGATTTTCACTTCACCTGAAACGCTATTGCGCTGAGCCAATTGAGGCGCGGAGACATCGCATGACCATCCGTCGCCGGGAGTTTCTCAAACTCGCGGGTGCTGCCGCGCTCTCGGGCGGGTTGTCGCGTGTCGCGCATACCGCCGACAGTGCCACCGTTTACGATCTCGAGCGCTTCGGCAATGCGCGGATCCTGCACATGACCGACACCCATGCGCAATTGCTGCCGGTCTATTTTCGCGAGCCGAGCGTCAATCTGGGGATCGGCGAAATGCAGGGACGGCCGCCGCATCTGGTCGGCCGCGCCTTCCTCGATCGATTTGGCATCAAGCCGGACAGCGCCGACGCCTACGCCTTCAGCTGTCTCGATTTCGAGAAATCCGCTGCCCGGTTCGGCAAGCTCGGCGGCTTTGCGCATCTCAAGACGCTGGTCGAGCACCTGCGCAGTGATGCGGGCGCCGGGCGCGCGCTGCTGCTCGACGGCGGCGATTTGTGGCAAGGCAGCGGAATGGCGAATACCATGCAGGGCGCCGACATGGTCGAGGCGGCGAACCTGCTCGGCATCGATGCGATGACCGGCCATTGGGAATTCACCTATGGCGAAACGGCGCTGCGCCGCAACCTTGAGCACTTCAAGGGCGAATTCCTGGCCCAGAACGTCTTCCTCACCGAGGAGGCGGCGTTCAACGACGCCAAGGCGTTCGATCCCGGATCGGGACGCGTGTTCAAGCCGGCAATGGTCAGGGAGATCGGCGGCCATCGGGTCGCCGTGATCGGGCAGGCATTTCCCTATGTGCCGATTGCCCACCCGAAGCGGTTGACGCCGGACTGGACTTTCGGGATCCGCGATGACGAGTTGCAGAAGCTGGTCAATACGCTGCGGAACAATGACAAGGTCGATGCCGTGGTGCTGCTGTCGCACAACGGCATGGACGTCGATCTCAAGCTCGCCGGGCGCGTCAGCGGCATCGACGTCGTTCTCGGCGGCCATACCCACGATGCCGTTCCGCAGCCGATCCCGGTGACCAATGCCGGCGGCATTACGCTTGTCACCAACGCCGGCTCGAACGGAAAATTCCTCGGCGTGCTCGATCTCGATCTGGCAAAGGGTCGGGTCAACGATGTGCGCTACCGGCTGTTGCCGGTGTTTTCGGAATTGCTGAAACCGAATGCACAGATGCAGGCGCTGATCGAAACGATGCGCGAACCGCATGCGGCAATTACCACCGGGAAGATCGCGACCGCCGATCAACTGCTCTATCGCCGTGGCAATTTCGAGGGCACCGTGGATCAATTGATCTGCGACGCGTTGCGCGGCGAATTCGATGCCGAAATCGCGCTGTCGCCGGGTTTCCGCTGGGGCGTCAGCTTGCTGCCGGGCCAGCCGCTGACGATGGAAGACGTGATGGCGGAAACCGCGATCACCTATCCTGAAACCTACCTCCAGCGCATGACCGGCAGCCAGATCAAGGATATCCTCGAAGACGTCTGCGACAATCTGTTCAATGCCGATCCTTATTACCAACAGGGCGGCGATATGGTTCGGATTGGCGGCATGACTTACACCTGCACCCCGGCGGAATCGGTTGGACGGCGGATTTCGGACCTGAAGCTCGGCAACGGCCGCGCCGTCGAGGCCGGCAAAAGCTACAAGGTGGCGGGGTGGGCTTCCGTCAACGAACAGAACGGAACGCCGGTATGGGATGTCCTTGCCAAACATCTGCGTTCCGGGAAAACACCGGACGGGCGCGGCGCCGGCATCACGCTCCGGGGTGTTGACGATAACCCCGGCATCGCGGGACAGGGATGATGCATTTCCGAACACCTGGATTTCGTCGATCTCGACGGTCGATTCTTCGCGCCATCGGCCATGCTGCGATCGCGGCCTTGATGGTGACCATGACCTCGCCCGCTGCCCGCGCGCAGCCGGCGCCGCTGCCGGACAAACCATTCGCCGAGCATCGCATCGTGCTGCAGCTTTCCGACAATGACTCCAGGAAGCAAAGCCTCGTGGTCAGCGTCGCTTATAATCTCCTAAAGCTGTACGGCCCCGACAAGGCCGCCATCGAGGTGGTGGCGTTCGGTCCGGGCATCGATCTGCTGCGCCCGGACAACCCCAACCGCCAACGGGTCGAAAGCCTGGTCGCGCAAGGCGTGCGTTTCGATGTCTGCTTGAATACCGTGGATACGATCGAGCGCGAAACCGGCAAGCGGCCCGAGTTCATTGCCGCGGCGACCCCGGTTCAGTTCGGCGTCGGGCAGATTCTGGCGCTGAGCGAAAACGGATATACATTGGTTCGGCCCTAGGGAGGCCATCATGCCAAGCCTTGTTCGACATTTGGTAACCGTCGCCTTGATGTCGATGGCGCTGATCTCGGCCAGCCCCGCAGCCGACGGCAAGCCGCATCGCATTGCCATTCAGGTTGACCAGAACGATCCGCAGGTCATGAACATGGTGCTGGGTAACGCCAGCAACGTGATCGAATATTATCGCGACAAAAACGAGGACGTCGAAATCGATATCGTCGCCTTTGGTCCAGGTCTCCATATGCTGCGCGCCGACACGTCGCCGGTGCAGGATCGCATCAGGCGTCTCAAGGATATGATATTTCCGGGCAAGATCCAGTTTTCGGCCTGCAACAACACCAAGCAGGGAATGGAGAAGGCGGAAGGGCATGCCATTTCCATTCTGCCCGACGCCACCATCGTTCCCTCGGGCATCGCCCACTTGATCGAGTTGCAGGAGCAAGGCTGGAGTTACGTTCGGCCGTAGCGACACGGCGCGAAGCTTTCGCAACACCGCATTCCGCGGCATTCCCGTTTCGATATGACCATGCCCATCATTTCATGCCCATCATTTCAAGCCTCGGGGACCAAGATTTTTAGGAAAAAATCCTGCCACTGTGCTATCCAAAGGCAAAGTCCGATAGCAGCCAACCATGATCTTTCGCCAGCTGTTCGACAGTGTTTCGGGAACCTACAGCTACGTGCTGGCCAGCCGCGCCGGTGGCGAGGCGCTGATCCTCGATCCAGTGCTTGAAAAGGTCGACCGCTATTGCCAATTGCTGCGCGAACTCGACCTCAGGCTGGTCAAGGCCGTCGACACCCATCTGCATGCCGACCACGTCACCGGCCTCGGCGAACTGCGCGACCGCACCCACTGCGTCACCATCATGGGCGAGCAGAGCAAGGCCGACGTGGTGGCGATGCGCGTCGCCGACGGCGACAAGGTCATGATCGAGGGGCTCAGCCTCGACGCGATCTACACGCCCGGCCATACCGATGATTCCTACAGCTATCTGATGGGCGATCGGGTGTTTACCGGCGATACCCTGCTGATCCGCGGCACCGGTCGCACCGATTTCCAGAACGGCAGCGCGCGCGCCCAGTATGATTCCATCTTCGGCCGGCTGCTCAAGCTGCCGGACGAAACCATGGTATTTCCCGCCCATGACTACAAGGGCGATACCGTCTCCACCATCGGCGAGGAAAAGCGATTCAATCCGCGGCTGCAGGTGCGCTCGGCGGATGAGTATGTCGAGCTGATGAACAATCTCAAGCTGCCCAACCCAAAACTGATGGATGTGGCGGTGCCTGCCAACATGCAGGTCGGCTTGCACCAGGACGAGCTTGCCAAGCTGGGATTGGCGCTCAGCGCCCGCGATGCCATCGAGAGCCTCGGCCGGCCCGATGTGCTGCTGGTCGATCTCCGCGAGAACGGCGAACGCGCCAGGCACGGCGCGCTGCCGGGCGCGCTTCATGCGCCCTATCCCACGATCGGCGAACACCTGCAGCCCGGCGGCATGTTGCGCGAGGTGGCGACAGCGACCGGACGGCGCATCGTGTTCTTCTGTGCCTTCGGCGAGCGCTCGGCGATGGCGGTGACAACCGCCAAAGACGCCGGCCTCGCCAACACCGCGCATATCGCCGGCGGCATCGACGCGTGGAAAAAAGCCGGCGGCCCGGTGCTGACGGGCTGATCCGCTTCAACTCCGCCACCGGGCGTCCCGCGCCTGCACGACGCCGCCATAAGCAGGCGGCCGTTGCGGAATCGCAGTCTGATCGGCTCAAATTTCCGCCCATGGCACGATCACGGCCTCGCGCTGGTACTCCGCACGATACGCGCTGATCCGGAACACATCCGCCATGACCGGCTCCGACAGCGCCTCGGCGGAAGTGCCTTGCGCGACGAGGCGGCCTTGCGAAAGCACCAGAACGGTATCGGCAAATCGCGCGGCAAAACCGAGATCATGCGTCACCACGATCACCAGCGCGCCCTGATCGGCGGCGGCACGCAGGCTTTTCATGATATCGATCTGATGGCGCGGATCGAGCGAGGCCGTCGGCTCGTCCGCCAGGATCACCGGCGCTTCCACGGCGAACACGCGCGCCAGCGCGACGCGGCTGCGCTCGCCGCCGGACAATTCCGTCACGCGGCGCTCGCTGAATTCCAGGACATCGGTCGCCCGCATCGCCCGCAGCACCGCCTCGGCATCTTTCGGCGTCAAACGCGCCGGGTCGGTCGCACCATGCGGATAGCGGCCCAGCGCCACGATATCCCGTGCCGGCAGCGGCCAGTGCATGATGTGGCCCTGCGGCAGATAGGCGAAACGCCGGGCGCGTTCGCGCAAGGAAAGCGACGACAGCGCGTCGCCGCCGACGGTGACGGCGCCGTCCGAGGCAACAAGTCCCGCCAGGGCCCGCAATAGCGTGGTCTTGCCGGCGCCATTCGGCCCCACCAGCGCCACCAGATGTCCGGACGGCAGCGCGAGCGAAAGATCGCTCAGCACAACGCGGCCGGCCAAAACCACCTTGATGCCCTGCGCGCTCAGAAAGGCCGACGCGCTCATGTCAGGCCTCCGCCGAGCGCGCGCCGTTCGCGCATGATCAGATAGAGGAAAAACGGCACGCCGATAATCGAGGTCAGCACCCCGACCTTGACATCGCTGGTCGACGGAATGATCCGCACGGCGATATCGGCCGCCAGCAACAGCGCCGCGCCGGTGAGCGCGCTCGGCACCAGCAACCGCGCCGGATCGTGACCGATCAGCGGACGCATCAAATGCGGCGCGACCAGGCCAATGAAGCCGATCGTGCCTGCGACGGCGACCGCACCGCCGACGCCGAGGGCGGTGCCCAGGATCACATAAAGCCGCAGCCGGCCGACATTGACGCCAAGGCTTTGCGCCGTCTCCTCGCCGAGGCTGAGCGCGCGAAAGGCGTTGCGCTGGCTCAGCAAGATGATCGCACCCGCAACGATGAACGGCAGCGCCAGCATGACGTGGCGAAAACTGCGGTCCTCCAGCGAGCCGAGCAGCCAAAACGCTATTTCGAGCGCCACGAACGGGTTGCTGGACAGATTCATCACCAGCGCGGTCGCGGCGCCGGCAAGGCTCGAGATCGCCAGTCCCGCCAGGATGAGAATCAGCAGTCCGGCGTTGCGGCCAGCGACGGCGAGCAGCACGAACACCGAGCCGAATGCCGCCACGATTGCCGCAACCGGAAGCGCGTAGGATCGCACGTCGGCAAGGCCAAACGCGATCACCAGCACCGCGCCGAATGCCGCCGACTGCGGCGCACCGAACAACGACGGCGACGCCAGCGGATTTCGCAGCAGCCCCTGCAATGCCGCTCCGGACAACCCGAGAATCGCACCGATCGCAACCGCGAGGATGGTACGGGGCAGCCGGATTTCGCGCACGATTATCTGCTGGACATCACTGCCGTTGCCGAACAGGGCATCGATCACGGTCAACGGCGACAACCGCACCGGCCCGATCCCGAGCGAAACCAGCGCCAGCAACACGACGAGCACGACAAGCCCGGCCATCACGCCGGCGCGCCGACGCACGGCAATATCAGCCGCCAGCGTGACGCCCTGAATGCTCATCCATCACCCTCAAATCAGCTGCGCCGGCGCGGAAAAACGCTGCGATAGAACTCATGCGGCAAAAAAGACGCGTTCGTCCAGTCAGGACACAGGCAGCCGGCGCGACGTTCTGATCGAAAAGCCCGGTTCGAAACCGTGCGCGGCCGGCGCGCAAGGCGGCCCAGCGTTCACCAAGATTGCCGATTCGGCGGGAAAAAGGGCGCTTTTCCTGCCGGATATGGCCCAAAATTGCCCTCCGCCAGCAAGATGCGTGGTAGGATTTGGGTTGCAGGCCGTCGCTCGATGATGCGCGCCCCTGAGTTTTGAGGCACCCGATGGATGACGAACCGAAAACCGCCGCCGAACTGAAAGAGATCCGGCTGAACCGAAAGCTCGCCCAGGATGCCGAAGGCGTCAAGGCCATGGCCGATATTGCGGCCGCGGACATCGCGATTCGAAAGCGGACGGCGAACCTGCGCGCGATCCGATTGGCAAAAGAGGCCGCCGACCGCGACAAGCCCCCCGAACCCAAAGCCAAACCCAAGAAAAAGAAAACAACCTAGATGTCAAAAGAAGATCGCAACCGCGCCGAGGCGCGCTTCAACAAGACTGCACGCGCGGCAAACGACGCCCATAGCGGCAAGGCCGACCGTGACGCCGCGCTGAAAGCCGTGACGGACAACATGGCGAAGCTGAAAGCATTGCGGCTCGCGCGCGAAGCCGCCGAACCTCCACGTCCTGCTGCCGCACTCAAAAAGACGCGCGCCAAGCCGAAGAAACCGGGAGAAAAGAGCCCGGCATTGGCGGATTGGCTGGCGAACCAGCAAAGCGGCGGCCGCCGGACCTGAAGTCCGGCATTGGTCTTTTGTTTTTTTACGGGTGTTCTTGACGCGCGCCGATATCTACCCTGCATCAGCTGCCGGTGCAGGCTTTCGCATCAAGCGCCCTGGACTG
>JAJYAH010000006.1 GCA_021779635.1 Pseudomonadota bacterium
TCCGGCAGGTAGGACGAGATCACCACCACTGCCTTGCCCTCGTCGGCCAGCGCCCGGATCTGCGCATGGATCTCCGGGATGGTGCCGACGTCCACGCCGCGCGTCGGTTCGTCGAAGATGACGATCGAGGGATCCTGCACCAGCGACTTGGCGATGACCACCTTCTGCTGGTTGCCGCCGGAGAGCTCGACTATCTTCGCCTTGCGCTGCAGTGCGCTGATCTTCAGCCGCTGCACCCAATAGCTGGCGAGCTTGTTCCGCATCAGGCCGGAGAGCAGGAAGCGCCAGCCCGCCTTGGTGGCGAGCTTGCCAATATAAACGTTGTCGTCGACCACCATGGTCTCGAAGAAGCCGTTCAGTTTGCGGTCCTCGGTGATGTAGATGATGCCGTCGTTGATCGCCGACTTCGGCACGCGGTAGCGAATCGGCCGACCGCGCAGTTTGATGGTGCCGCCGTTGATCAGGTTCCGCTTCAAGGCGCCAAAGATGATCTTGGCAATCTCGGTGCGGCCGGAGCCGATCAAGCCGGCGATGCCGACGACCTCGCCGGCATAGACCGAGAACGACATGTTCTTGACCATGGTTCCCATGGTGACGTTTTCCACCGTGAGCACCTTCTCGCGCCGCTGGCGCCGCCGCTCGGCGTGGCCTTCCTTGTGCGCATAATGGGTCTGCGTGATGTCACGGCCGACCATGTGGCGCACCAGCTTTTCCCGCGACATCTCCGCGGTCTTGGCTGTTATCACCAGCTTGCCGTCCCGCAGCACGGTGATGCGGTCGGAAATCTGCAAGCTTTCCTCAAGCGCGTGCGAGATGTAGATGATGGCGACGCCGCGGGCGCGCAGGTCGCGGACCAGGTTGAAGAAGTGGACGATCTCTTCCGGCGTCAGGCTCGCCGTCGGCTCATCGAAGATAATGATACGGGCGTCGTTGTAGACTGCGCGGGCGATCTCGACCATCTGCCGCTTGGCGGTGCCGAGCAGCCCGATCGGCGTCGCCGGGTCGATGTGGAAGTTCAGCGACTGCAAAAGTTGCTGCGCCTGAATGTTCAGCTTCTTGAAACTGGTGATGAGCTTCTCGTTGCCGAGTTCGATGTTCTGTGCCGCGGTCATGGTCGGCACCAGGCTGGTCTCCTGATAGACCATGCAGATGCCGGCAGCGAGCGCATCGCGCGGCCGCTCGAAATTGGCCGGCTTGCCGTCGACGTAATACTCGCCCGACGTCAGCTTGATGGCGCCGGCGATGGCCTTGCAGAGCGTCGATTTGCCGGCGCCGTTCTCGCCGACCAGCGCGTGAACCTCGCCGGGATAGAGATCGAAATCGATGTTTTCGATGGCATGCACGCCGCCATAGATCTTGCTGCCGTTCACTACGCGAAGCACCGGCTCCTTGCCGACGGGCGCAAGTTTGGTGACGGCCTCAGGGGCGGATATCACTTCGTTCATGCGCGACCTCCCGACCGGTCCAGCAACACGCGGCCGCTGCCCTTCGACACGATCACCAAGCCCTGCGCCGTGTCGCGCGCGGCGGTGATGCCGTGATATTTGCCGCCAACCCGGCTATGCAGGCTTTCCACCGCTTCGCCATCCTCATCGATGCGGACCAGCAGCCCGTACGAGCGCGGCGGCGCCCAGGGCTTCTCGATCCCGAGCGCCTTGATCGAGCCGAACTGCATCGGCTCGTGGCAATGACCGCTGGTGGCGAGCGCGGGCGAGATCCAGAGGTCCGGCGGGATGGTCTGCATCATCTCCTGGCGGAAATCGTCCTCGCGCAGCACGAACTCGACCAGATGGGTGCGCACGGCGAACACGCTGAGCCAGAACCCGCCCCCCGCGCAATATCCGAGCCGCGCCGGATATCCCGGCATGTTGCCGACGACCGTCTGCGGCGTCGCGATGCCGCGGCCGGAGATGGCGGCGCGGCTGATCCGGTGGTTCCAGCTTTCGGTAAACCAGAGCGTCTTGCCGTCGGCCGCAATGGCAACCCCGCACGGATAATGCAGGTCGCGCAACAAGCTCTTCGCGCCGTCAAGCCCTGCGTCGCACGCGACCAGGCGGCCGAGGTGGTTCTGCTCCATGAGATCGCGAACCCAATCCTCGCGCTCGTGCCGACTGCTGCCGTCGGTCATGAAGATGCTGCCGTCGGCGGCAACGGTAACGCTGGTGAGGCATTGCAGCGGCTGGCTTTCGACCTGATTGAGCCAAGACTGCCGGCCACCGGCGTCGACCGCGGCCAAGCCGCGGCCGGCGACGCAGACCAGCAGGCGCCCATCGGGGTGAAAGGCCAGACCGCCTGCCGCACCGTCGAACTCGGCGAAGACCGAGCGCGTCTCGTAGCCGACACCGGCCAGACGCAGTACCTGCTTGCCCGCGGAGACATAGATCGCGCCGTCGCCGCCTTCGGCGATATCGTCGGCGCCAGGAATCGGCGCTCCGATCGGGCTGAGCGCGTCCAACCGATCGTTCGGGGTATAGCCGCCGTCCATCGCCGGAATGGCATGCTGATCCCGGTTGGGAAACACGATCTGCTCGAGATCGCGCAGGAAATAGGTAAACACGCCCATGATCTACGCCCGGTCCCGTCGCTTGTTGCCCCAATAGGCCTCATATCCGGTCCAGGTCGGATCCCCTTTGTCGAGCTTGATACGACCGATCCGGTTGTTCTCGAGCCCGCCGAGATAGAGATAGCCCTTGTGCTCGCGCATCGAGGTCAAGGTCGAATGCGAGATACCGGTGGGATCCCAGTAGGATTCCAGCACCTCGCCGCTTTCGGTGAATTTCAGCACGCAGCCATGGTTCAGCCCCGGCGCCAGCCATTCGTCGGTCGGCACCTGCTTCACCATGCGCAGCCGGAAGCCCGGCTTCTTCATGGCGAGATCGAACACCGGCGTGCGGATGCCGACCAGCGCCAGCCAGTAGTTGCCATCCGAGGCGCGGTTGATGTTGTCGCAATTGCCGGGCAGCTTATCGAGGATGACCTCCAGCTCGCCCTTGCGCGGCCCTTCCAGCCAATAGCGGAAGACCTGGCAGAGCGAGGTGCTGGCGATCAGCACCGACTTGCCGTCATGCGACACGCAGATGCCGTTCGGGAAATAGAAATGATTGATCGCCGTCCAGGTCTTCTTGGTGGCGGGATCATAGACGACGAGACGGCCGTTCGGCCGCCCTTCCATGATGTCGAGGGAATTGGTCGTCATCTCGTAGCGCGTGGTGCAATCGCTGAAATAGATCTTGCCGTCCGGCGCTATGTCGAGATCGTCGGCCATGCGCAACCGGCTGTCGTCGTTCAGCTTGTACCAGGTACGGTTGGTCTCGTCGGTCACCTTGAAGAGTGTGCCGTCCGGCTTGATGCCGTAGACGCCCATGCCGGCAACGGCGACGATCAGGTTCTCGTCCTGGTCGAACTGCATGCCGAGCGGCCGCCCGCCGATATGGGCGAAGACCTCGCGCTGCTCGAAGTTCGGGCCGGAGAAACGGATGATATTGCCGTCGCGGGTGCTGCCATATAGCCGGTCATGCCGATCGAGAATAACGTCCTCGGGACCCTCCACCTGGTTGAGGCCGATGGCTTCAGCGTTGATCAGACGGTCGTTCTGGGCAAACGGCGTCTTGCTGCCGCGCTCCAGCGACGGCGAGTCAACAAGGGGCACCGCCGCAGGGTTGACGTAAATCTTCTGGATTGCCTTGCCGCGGTTCTTGGCCCACTTGACGTCGATACCGACGGCCACAAGCAGGATGATGCCGATGATCCCCGAGGTGATGTAGCCCGGGATGCCCATGCGGACCAGGCCGTTGGTAAGCACGAAGGTGATGATGCCGCCGAGCATGGCGCGCCAGACGGTGCCCTTGCCGCCGGCAAGCGAAACCCCGCCCAGGATGACGGCGGTCAGGGCCTGAAATTCCCAGCCGACCCCGGTCGTCGAATCCGTGCTGTTCTGGCGCGCGGCATAGAAGATGCCGCCGATCGCGCAGAGCATGCCCGACAGAGCATAGGTGAAGAGCAGCATGCGCTCGACCGGAATGCCGGCGTGGCGCGCCGCCTTGCGGCTGGCACCGATCGCGGTCAGGTGCCAGCCGTAGCGCGAGCGGCTAAGAAAGACGTGCCCGATGATCAGCACGACAATCAGCGTCGCGGCATTGATGGGAACGCCGAGCACATAGCCTTCGCCGAGGAAGTCCCAGGCATTGCTGTCGACCGAGTTGGTGGCGAAGACGGTGGCGAATTTCTCGTTCAGGATATTGACCGAGGCGCGCAGGATGATCAGCGTCACCAGGGTAGTGAGAAACGGACGCGCCTTGAGATAGCCGATCAGCAGGCCGTTGATGCCGCCGATTGCAGCGCCGACCGCCATCGTGCCGAGGATGACCAGCGGAACCGGCAGCTCGGCGACGTTGAGCAGGAACAGCGCGGTGAAATTGCAGAGCGCGAAGATGGCGCCGACGCTGAGATCGATGCCGCCGGTGATCAGGCAGAACGCCATGCCGATGGCGACGAAGCCGAACTCGGCATAGAGCCGCATCAGCGACAGAAAATTCTCCATTCCGGCATAGTTGGGAATCGTCGCGGAGAACCACAGCAGCAACGCGATCATCAAGGTGAAGGGGATCACCGGCTCGAACCACTGCTTCAGCAGCAGTTCCGAAAGCAGGAGCCGCGGCGACAGGCTGGCCTGCAACCGCGTGCCAAAGCCGGTGCCCATGGTACTGTCCGACATCAACGCACTCCTTCAGCGGGTAACTCCCGCCGCCCGGTGGTGGACGACTCCCGCCGCGCGGCGGGAGTCGCGATCAACCTTGTTATTTCTTGTCCGGCGCCATCGGCACCGGCGAGGTTGCTGCCGTCTTCGGCAGGGCGAAGCAATTGCCGCCGCTGGCGTTGGTCTTGTCGAGCCAGATTGGCTGGGTGTACTGCTCAAGGTGCTTCTCACCCGGCTTCTGATTTTCTTCCAGCAAGGTGACCGCGGCGGCAACCAGATCGTGGCCCTGCTCGGTCGCCTTGTAGCTCAGGAACTTGTAGAAGTTCCCCTGGTTGACCTGGTCGCAATCGAGCTGCGAGCCCTCGCCCGAGGCATAAACCTTTACCTGATCGATCTTGCCCGCGTTGCGGATCGCCTGCGCGGCCCCGGATTCCATGATGCCCCAGAAGCCAATGCTGGCGCAGAGGTCGGGGTTCTGCTGGATCACGGTCGAGGTGATGTTGAGGGCGGCATTGGCATCCCAGTTCGCAGCCTGGTTGGAGACGACCTTGATCGATGGATCCTTCTTGAAGGTGTCCATGATGCCGCCGATCTGATCGACGCTGGCGGCGGCGGTGAGTTCACCCTGCACGATCGAGACCTTGCCCGACTTGCCGCTGCCGGCGCCACATTGCTTGACGACGTCCTCCGCCAGCAGACGGCCGACCTCGTACCAGTCGCCGCCGACAAAGGCGTCAGACTTGTAGTTCGAGGACATGTTGACCTGGATGACATGGGTGCCTTGGGCCTCGGCCCGCTTCAATTCCTTCATCAGCAGCGTGACGCTCGGGTTCTGCACGATCAGCACATCCGGCTTGTCATTGACCAGGGCGGTCAGCGCCTGCTGCATCGCCGACGGATTGTTGTTAGGGTCGCGCACCACATACTTCATGCCGCGCCAGGCCGCTTCGGTGCGCACCACGCGCTCCCATTCGTCCTGCAATGGCACCCCGAGCGCGATCGGCAGGAAGGCGATGGTCTTGCCTTCAACAGCCTTATTGTAGTCAGCCCGAAGCTCATGCGCCGTCTTCGTGCCGCCTTCCTCTTGCGCCATCGCGATAAAGGGCGCCCCGGCCACCAGCGCAAAGCCTGCAAGTGTCAAGGCCGCCTTCGCCAGGAATGATTTCTGCAACATTGTCGTCGTCCTCCCTCTCGTGTGTTATTTTGTGTGTTCTTAGTGGTGGCTTGCTTGACACCAGGGTGCGTCAATCGCCCTGCCGCGCGGTCTCCTCGTCCCGCGGATGCAGCCAATTGTCCAGAATGATGGCGGCAAGCAGAACCACGCCGCGGATGATGTTCTGCACTTCGCTGTTCACGTCCATGATGGTGAAGGCATTGAGCAAGGTACCGATCAGGGCGCAGCCGACCACCACGCTGAACACGCCGCCGCGGCCGCCGATCAGGCTGATGCCTCCGAGCACGACCACGAGGATAACGTCGAAGACATAGGTACCTTGCACCACCGCCATCTGAATGCTGCCGGTGGTGCCGACCCAGATCAGCCCGGCGATCCAGGCCAGGAAGGCCACGATCATATATTCGAGGACGATCAGCGGGCGGAGCGCAATTCCGGTCAGTCTGGCTGCCTCCGGATTGTCGCCCTGGGAATAGATGAAGCGGCCGGTCGAGGTGCGCGACAGAAAGAGATGAACAACCAACGCGCAAAGCGCAAAGACGAAGATCGGCATCGGCACGCCAAAGAGATGCCCGGCGCCGAGAAAGAGCAGCGAATGCGCATTCGTCGGCGCATAGACCACCCAGACCGGCGCGAACCAGAATGCGCCTCCGTAGATCACCGAACCGGCAGCCAGCGTGACGAAGAGCGCAGGCGCCTCGACGAATGCCACCATAATGCCGTTTATGGCGCCGATCGACAACGCGACAACGAGCGCCAGGAACGACGCCCAGAAGATCGACATGCCCATCTGCATCTCGATCAGCCCGACCGCCCAGGAACCTGCCATGATGGCGACCTCACTGAGGTCGATGCCGCGGCTGATCACGATCAGGCCCATGCCGAGACCGAGGATGCCGAGAATGGAGATGCTGCGCACCAGGTTCAGCAGATTGGCGACGCTCGAGAAGCCCGGCAGGGTCAGGCTGAACAGGACGAGCAGCGCGACCGTGATGAGCAACACGATCTGTTCCTGCGACGGTTTCTTCAGCAACTGTCCAAGCAGACTGCCGACGGCCCCACGCTCACCGTCAGCCGATGCATCCAATGCCATGGCAGCGCGCCTCCCAGAATCTAACCTTCCAGTTTTCCTGGATATCGACTTGTCTTGCCTTCATCGTGCCCCGGCGCGGCCTTCGTAGCAAGCCCGAACCGACGCCGGGCCTTGTTATGTTGGTCTTGCATATCTCAGTCGGACGGTGCCCACGCCTCGCGGTGACCGGATATCTGCAAGCCTGATGACACCGTAACGGGCTTCTGGCAACGATCGCAACCAAAGCGCGATCTTCGCACCGCTTGCACCGGAGGCCGGCCCGAACGGTAAGACCGCTCACCGATCAAAGCGGTTGTTCGTGTCATCGTTGCTTCCAGCCTTTCAAATTTTCCTTGTCTTCCGTCACGCGACGTCCCTGGCGCGGCGGCCGCCGGGCAAAGTCGAACCCCGTCGGACGCTTTTCCCGGATGCGCCAATCCGAAAAAGTAGGACACCTCGCTGCGCAAAGTAAAATAGAGGACTTGGATTGTAACGATAGCCTTTAGTCATGGATCGGTCCGGCCGGACGTCCTTAGGTCGCAACCCAACGGTTGCGGGCAGCATCAGTGGAGCGACGACGACATCCATCGATCGGATTGATCTCCAAGACCTCCTGTGAGCAAGACCTCGTGTGCCTCGGGGTAGAGGACTCAGAGAATAAGGCCGCCGTCGACCACGATCGTTTGGCCGACAATGTAGGATGCCAGCGGCGACGCCAGAAACAAGGCCGCGCCTGCCATATCGGCGGGCGTGCCCAAGCGCCGCAGCGGAATATTCTTGACGGCCCCTTCGAGCCGAACCGGATTTGCCGTGGTGACCTTGGTCAGCTTGGTATCGACAAGACCGGGAGCAATGCCGTTGACGCGAATGCCATCCTCGGCCCACGCTTCTCCCAGCGTGCGGGTGAGGCCCACCGCGCCGGTCTTGGAGGCGTTATAGGCCGGATTTCCGACCGTCGAATGGTAGGCGGCGGTCGAACTGACGATGATGAACGAGCCCCTGGCTGCCTTCAGCATTGCATGAAACCGCGCGCCGCAAGCCATCAGGGACATCAGATTCACTTCCAGCACCTTGCGGAATCCGGGCATCTCGAACTCGCCGCGCTTGTAGATCACGGTGCCCTGCGCCAGCACCAGCACGTCGAGCCGATCGAACGCCGGCTTGAAGCTTTCGATCGCGTGGGGATCGCTGACATCGAGCTGCGCGTAGTGCAGGCCCTCGAGGTCGGAACCTTCCTGACCGGCATAATCCTTCGCCGCGGCCTTGGTGCCGCAGACATGAACGTCTGCCCCCTTGGCGCGAAACGCCTGCGCAATCCCGTTGCCGATGCCGCTGGAGCCGCCCACGACCAGCAGCGTCTTCCCGGTAAAATCCAGTTCATTCATGGCGCTCTCTCCCGATTAGGCCCTTTGCATAAATCATTTGACCTAGTTTGAAGTTAGTGGCCACATTGTCAATCATGAAGGATGCAAGCACCCGGGATTTATTGAAGCTGGCGGCGCGCCGGCTGTTCGCCCATCGGGGTCTCGACGGCGTCAGCGTGCGCGACATCGTGCTCGCAGCAGGCCAGCGCAACAGCGGCTCGCTGCACTATTATTTCGGAACCAAGGAGAACCTGGCGCGCGAGCTTGTCAGCGACGGCGCCAAGCTGATCGATCAGCGCCGCAACGGTCAGCTCGACGACATCGAACGCGCAGGCGGGCCACGCCGTTTGCGTGAAATCATCGAAGTCCTGGTCTGGCCTTCGACCGGACTTGCGGGCGAGCGTGGCGAGGAAGATACCTACATCCGTTTCATTACCATTCTGCAGATGAGTCACCGGCAGCTGTTTCTCGATGCCCTCGAGGGGAGATGGGCGTCGGGATATGAGCGCTGCCTCGTGCATATCCGCCGTCTGCTGAAGGATATCGATCCGGTAATCCTGACCCAACGCCTGGTGTTCATGTCGCTCTATATGCGGGCTGCGATGTCTTCGCGCGAAGCGGCACTCGAGGCCGGCTCGCAGTCCCATCACTTCTGGAGCGCCGAAATTACCATGCAAAATCTCATTGACACGATCGAGGGAATCCTGCGCCCGGCGCCGTCACGGCAAACCCGTTCTGCATTGTTGCGACAAAAGCGGACGCCGTCCGCGGCCCGTTCGGAGAAGCGGATCAAAAAGCCGGCCAAGTCGGTGCGCAGCCGGCACGATCATTTCCACCTGTAGGGTACCTGCCGGAACATAAAAACGCAGCAACAAGAAACAAAGGGGAAGGCCATGACACATCGATCGATGATTATCGCGGCGGCAGCAGCAGCGATAATGTCCGTGAGCGCGGCAACGGCCGGCGATTACGGGCCCGGCGTCAGCGACACGGAAATCAAGCTGGGTCAGACGATACCCTATAGCGGACCGGCGTCTGCATACGGGACCATCGGCCGAATAGAAGAAGCCTACTTCAACATGGTCAATTCCAAGGGTGGCGTAAACGGACGCAAAATCAGGATGATCAGCCTTGATGATGCCTACAGTCCACCCAAGACCGTGGAGCAAACCCGAAAGCTGGTCGAGCAGGAGGAGGTTCTCGCCATCGTCGGCACCATCGGAACGCCGACGAATTCCGCGACGCAACGCTATTTGAACGCCAAGAAGGTCCCGCAGATATTCATCTCGACCGGCGCGGCAAAGTGGGATGACCCCAAGAATTTCCCGTACACCACCGCGCTGTACCCGCCCTATCAGATGGAAGGACAGATTTTCGCGAAGTACCTCCTCAAGAACAAGCCGGACGCCAAGCTCGGCGTGTTCTCGCAGAATGATGATGCCGGCAAGGACTACGTACGAGGACTGAAGGAGGGTCTGGGTGACAAGGCGGCGCAGATGATCGTCAAGGAAGTGACCTACGAGACTTCCGACCCGACCGTCGACTCCCAGATTGTGGCGCTGAAGGCATCCGGCGCTGACACGCTGTTCACCATGGCGACGCCCAAATTCGGGGCGCAGGCGATCCGCAAGGTTGCGGAACTCGGCTGGACCCCGCTCAATTACGTCGTCAGCGTTTCGAGCTCGATCACCGGCGTGCTTGAACCCGCGGGTTTGACCGCTTCAAAAGGACTGCTGACGGCACTGGCATTCAAGACCGCCACCGATCCGCGCTGGAATGACGCCAAGGACGTGCAGGAATTTCGCGCGTTTCTGAAAGAATGGTTCCCGAAAGGCGATGCCGGCGACGCAAGCAATGTCGTCGGCTATGTCGCAGCCTTCATGACGGTGAAGGTTCTTCAGATGTGCGGCGACGATCTGACCCGGGATAATCTGATGCATCAGGCCACCAACCTGACCAAGGTGGAGGCGCCTCTCCTGCTGCCCGGCATCACGATCACCACAACGCCGCAGCGCTACTCGCCCTATAACCAAATGCAGATCGCGCGCTTCGACGGCACCAGCTGGGTGCCGGAAGGTCCGGTGATATCAACCGGCGAACTCGGCCAGTAGGAACTGAACAGGCTTCTCCGGCGCCGGCGACAGCGCCAACCCAGCTTCAAGCGTCGTTGCCGGATGTCTACCCGCTGCCGTCAGGAGACCGACGTCGCCGAGGCTTGCCCTTGGCGCGCGCCGAGGGATCGTCGCGTTGCGGCGCCAGTGTCGTCGTTCCGTCGATGCGACTTTGTACGCGAAGACCATCGACGAAGACGTCGACCATCCGCAGCACGCTCTTCTGCCAGCCGGGCTGGTCGTGCATGTAGCACATGCCGACGAGAGTCCGCAGCACGTCTTCAGGGCTGATATCGGAGCGGATCTCGCCGGCGGCTATAGCGCGATCGAGCAAGGCGCCGATCGCTTTCGTCAGACGATCGAACGAATAGGCGGAGAGTTCCGACGAGCCCTGTACGGCGAGCGCCAGTGCCGCCGACATACCCTTCTTGGTGGCCACGAACTCGACATTGGATCGCAGCCAGCGGCGCAAGGCGTCGACTGGTGCGGCCTCGCTTTTCAACTGTTCCGCCAGTTCGCCGAGTTGCTGCACCTCGCGACGATAGACGGCTTCGAACAGCGACTCGCGGGTCGGGAAATGGCGGTAAAGCGTCCCGATGCCGACCCCGGCCCGTCTTGCCACCGCCTCCAGACTTGCATCCGGGCCGCCCGCGCTGAATACGGCCTTTGCTGCCTCCAGAACACGCTCGCGATTGCGAACCGCATCGGCGCGGGGCTTCCGAACTGTTGCTGCGGTCCGATCTGGCATCCGGTTAACCCAGTAATTCCTGCCTCTTGAAAAACGGAGGATGCCTCCGTATATGCGAAATAAGCGCCAAATCTGGACGACGCCCGCCGATCCACCCCGCGGTGGGCGGATCCAGAATGGGCTCGATCCCGTTTGACATTAGCATTGATCGGAGCACTGCATGAACCTCTCCATCAGCCTCACCGTTAACGGCGTGCGGCGGGACGTCGAACTCGAGGACCCCCGGGTCACGCTGCTCGACCTCCTGCGCGAGCGCCTGCATCTGACGGGAACCAAAAAGGGATGCGACCGCGGCCAATGCGGCGCGTGCACGGTCCTGGTCGAGGGCCGACGGATCAATTCGTGCCTGGCTTTGGCGGTCAGCCATGACGGCGCCGACGTCCTGACCATCGAGGGTGTCGCCCGCGGGGACCAGCTTCACCCGCTGCAGGCGGCTTTCATAGCTCACGACGGCTTCCAATGCGGGTTCTGCACACCGGGCCAGATCATGAGCGCGCTTGGCCTGATTCGGGAAGCCCAAGCCGGTGATGATCCGGAACGGGTGCGCGAAGGCATGAGCGGAAACCTCTGCCGGTGCGGGGCCTATTCCGGGATCACGGACGCGGTGCTGGAAGTGCAGAAAAGCCTCGTCGAGGCCAACCAGAGGCGATCCGCATGAAGACCTTCGATTATATGAGACCCGCATCGATCGCCGAGGCGGTCGCGGCCGCGGCCGAACCGGGCGCCGCCTACCTTGCGGGTGGCACCAACCTGCTCGACCTGATGAAGGGTGGGATCACGCGTCCGAACCGTCTCGTCGACGTCTCGCGCCTGCCGGGACTGGATCGCATCGAACGTCTACCCGATGGCAGCGTCCGCATCGGTGCGCTGGTTCGCAATGCCGATCTGGCGCACGATCCGGATTTCGCCCGCTCCTATCCCGCAATTGCCGAGTCGCTCCTGTCTGGCGCCTCCGCACAGCTTCGCAATGTCGCGACCGTCGGCGGCAATCTGTTGCAGCGGACGCGATGCGGATATTTCTATGATGTCGCGAGCGCCTGCAACAAGCGCGAACCGGGCGCGGGCTGCGATGCCCGTGACGGCGAGAACCGATTGCACGCGGTGCTGGGCTGGAGTGAAGCCTGCATCGCCACTCACCCGTCGGATTTCTGTGTGCCGCTGGTCGCCCTCGATGCCGTCGCGGAGATTGAGGGCAGAACCGGCCGGCGCGAGATTGCAGTCGAAGACCTTCATCGTCTCCCCGGCGACACGCCTGCGCAAGAAAGCGCGCTCGATCGCGGCGATTTGATCGTAGCGCTGCGGCTGCCGGCCGAAGCCCGCGCATTCTCGGCGCATCAACGCTATCTGAAGGTCCGCGAACGCACTTCCTATGCATTTGCCATCGTATCGGCCGCCGCGACGTTGCGGATCGAACAAGGCGCCATCCGGGATGCGCGGCTTGCGCTCGGCGGCGTTGCCGCCAAACCGTGGCGCGCCCGCGCCGCGGAGGAGATTTTGCAAGGCGCCCGTCCCGGACCCGACGCCTACCGCCGCGCGGCGGAAGTCGCGCTCGCTGGCGCGGCACCTTCCGGCGACAACCGGTTCAAGATCGAACTCGCGCAGCGAATCCTTGTTCGCGCCCTGACGCTCGCCGCGGCGGGAACGCCGGACCGCGTCGCGGCCCTTCCCGCCTCCCCTTTTTCCGCCCTCCCCGGAGCGCTCATCGATGCCTGAGATCCATCTCACCCAAGCTCCTGCCCATCTGCGGCACGGCTCGAACATCGGCCAGCCACTGACCCGTCGCGACGGCGTCCTGAAGGTCAAAGGCGAGGCCCGCTACGCTGCGGACAACCACCCGGCCGGAATGCTGCACGCGGTTCTGGCGGTCAGCAGCATCGCGCGGGGCCGCGTGACCTTCCTTGACGTGCAAGCGGCCAAGCGCCACCCGGGCGTCGTCGAGGTCATGACTCCTGCCAACAAACCGCCGCTCGCGGAGGATCCGGACGCCAAGACGAATCCCTTCATGTTCCGGCTCGATCTCCTGCAGAACGACCGGGTGCGTTACGCGAACCAGTCGATTGCGGTGGTGATTGCCGAGACGCTCGAGGCTGCGACCGAAGGCGCCGCATTGCTGTCGCCACGATACGAAGTGTTGCCTGCCCGCGTGGGTCTCGATGCCGGAGAAAGCTTCGTGCCGCCCGCCATCGGCGTCGGCAATCCCTCCGAAATGCGGCGTGGCGATGTGGAGGCGGGTCTGGCGATGGCGTCGAAGCGCATCGACGCGACCTACGAGACCCCCACCCAGTACCACAATGCGATGGAACCGCACGCCATCGTGGCGGCGTGGGACGGCGATGCGCTGTCTATCGATACGCCGACCCAGGGTCTCGCGATGGCCCAGGGGCGGATCGCCGGACTGTTCGGCATCTCACCGGAAAAGATCCATATTCGTAGCCCCTTCCTGGGTGGCGGCTTCGGATCGAAAGGTCTGATCTCCGGGCCACAGATCCTCGGCATCATGGCGGCTCGGCTGGTCGGACGGCCGGTCAAGCTCGTGCTGCGCCGCGAACACATGTATGGCCCCGTCGGCCATCGTGCGCCCACCCGCCAGACGCTTCGCATTGGCGCTGACGGCGACGGCTTGCTGACCGCGATCGATCATCACGCCAAGACGGTGTCGAGCAGCTTCGACGACTTCTTCGAACCGGCCGCCGACGCCTCGCATACGCTTTACGCGAGCCCCATCGCCACGTCGCACGAGGCGGTGCGAGTTGACACCGGCACACCGTTGTTCATGCGAGCTCCGGGCGAGGCAACAGGCTCGATTGCGCTGGAAAGCGCGATCGACGAAGCGGCATGGGCCTGCGGGATGGATCCGCTGGCATTCCGCCTCAAGAACTATGCCGAGGTCGAGCCGATTTCCGGCAAACCGTTCTCCTCGAAAGCCTTGCGTGAATGCTACGCGCAGGGAGCCGAGCGCTTTGGCTGGTCAAGACGCCCGCTTGCCCCGCGACAATTGCGCGACGAGGCTGGCTTGCTGGTCGGTTGGGGAGTAGGCACTGCGACATTTCCGGCGCTGATGTTCCAGGCCGAGGCGCGCGCGGTGTTGCGAAGCGACGGCTCCGGCCTGATGGAAACCGGCGCCCACGACATGGGCCAGGGCGCCTGGACCGCGCTCGCCCAGATTGCATCAGACGGGCTCGGCCTCGAACTGGACCAAATGGAGTTCAAGGCAGGCACGTCCGACCTGCCGGACGCGGGCATCGCTGGCGGCTCGGCTCATACCGCGACCGCCGGCATGGCTATCCACCACGCGGGGGCTGCCGTGATCGCCAAGCTTGCCGATCTGGCCACCACCGATCAACGCTCGCCCCTGTTCGGCGCGGGCAACGCCGGCGTGGTAGCGCGCGACGGTCGTCTGTTCCGTCGCGACGATGAAATGAGAAGCGAGAGTTATGCCGACATCCTCGGCCGCGCCGGCCTGAAGGAGATCGAAGCCCGCGGCAAGGGTGCCGCGGACCCCGCGTCGCAATCGACCTACGCCATGCATGCCCATGGGGCGGTGTTCGCCGAGGTCAAGGTCGATCCCGATCTCGGTCAAATCCGCGTCACCCGCATGGTCGGCGCTTTCGCGGCGGGCCGGATCATCAATCCTCACCTGGTGCGCAGTCAGATCTTCGGCGGCATGATTTGGGGCATGTCATTCGCGCTACATGAGCATGCCGTCATGGACCGGCGCTCCGGCCGCACACTCAACCCCAACCTCGCAGAGTACCACATCCCGGTGAACGCCGACGTGCCGTCCCTGGAGACCCTCATGGTTGACGAGCACGATCCTCACGTGAACGCGCTCGGCATCAAGGGGGTCGGCGAAATCGGCATCACAGGCTCGGCCGGCGCCGTTGCCAACGCGGTCTGGCATGCGACCGGAATCCGGGTGCGTCGTTTCCCGATCAGGATCGAGGATCTCGTGACGCCGGATTCAAACTGAACGATGACGAATGCGGCCGGAAACGGCTGCTGTACCATCTTCGTGGCCTATTCGCTTCATTGCAACGGCGAGAAGTTCTGTTCGTCAGAATAAAGCGGAGGCGATCGGCTGACACCCAAATGCCGCTGAACTAAGGCCGCGTTGGCGCGCAACCTGCGTTGTTCTGTCCTCTTGATTGCAGGACTTGATTATAGAACTTGATGGCATAGCTCGCGGTCCGGATCCAGAACTCCCGATCGTTGGACGGATCACATTGCGGCGTGTAAGGTGAACGAGGATCAAGTTCACTGATGAGTCTTTCAAGCCCGTTTATCCGTCGGCCTGTCGCCACCACGCTGCTGACGTTCGGGTTGGTCGCCGCCGGCATCATCGCTTTTTTCAAGCTCCCAGTCTCGCCGCTGCCCGATGTCGATATCCCGACCATTTCAGTGCAGGCGACACTACCGGGTGCGAGCCCCGGAGACGTCGCGACTACGGTCGCAAGTCCGCTGGAACGCCACCTCAGCCAGATCGCCGATGTCACCGAGATGACATCGGCGAGCGCACTCGGCTCGACGCGTATCAATCTGCAGTTTGGCATCAATCGCAACATCAACGGTGCTGCACGTGACGTCCAGGCGGCGATCAACGCAGCGCGTGCGGATCTGCCGACCGCGCTGCGGAGCAATCCCAGCTATCGCAAGTTCAACCCCGCCTCAGCGCCAATCCTCATCTATACGTTGACGTCGGACACGCTGACCCCCGCCGAACTGTATGACGCGGCTTCGACCGTGCTGGCCCAGAAGTTGTCACAGGTCGAAGGCGTCGGTGAAGTCAGCGTCAGCGGCGGATCGCTACCCGCCGTGCGCGTCGAGCTCGTTCCGCAATCTCTCTACAAATACGGCATCGGCCTGGAAGACGTCCGCGCTGAGCTTGGCAGCGCGAACGCCCACAGTCCGAAAGGCGGCATCGACGTCAAAGACCAGCGCTACCAGATCTATTCAAACGATCAGGCCACCAAGGCGGCGGACTACAAATCGCTGGTGGTCGCCTATCGCAATGGCGCGGCGGTCCGCCTGACGGACGTCGGCGAGGTGCTCGATTCCGTAGAGAACCTCCGCAATCTGGGCCTTTCCAACGGCAAGCTGGCGGTCATGATGATCCTATACCGGCAGCCTGGCGCCAACATCATCGGGATGGTCGACCGCGTGAAGGCGCTGATGCCGCAACTGCAGGCATCGGTCTCACCCGCGATCGATGTCCGTCTCGCGGTCGACCGCTCGATCACAATCCGGGCCTCGCTGCGGGACGTCGAGATCACGCTCATCATTGCCGTGATTCTGGTGATCCTCGTGGTGTTCGCATTCCTGCGCAGCGCACGGGCGACGCTGGTGCCGGTAGTGGCTGTCGCGGTATCCCTGGTCGCGACCTTTGCGGTCATGTATCTGCTCGGATACAGCCTCAACATCTTCTCGCTGATGGCGCTCACGGTCGCGACCGGATTCGTGGTCGACGACGCCATTGTCGTGCTGGAAAACATTTCCCGTCACCTCGATGCAGGCAAGCCGCCGCTGGAGGCCGCGTTGCTGGGGTCGCGCGAGGTCGGCTTCACGGTGCTGTCGATGAGCGTGTCACTGATCGCGGTGTTTGTCCCGATCCTGTTGATGGGCGGCCTGGTCGGCAAGCTGTTCCGCGAATTCGCCATGACCATCACTATTGCCATCGTGATCTCGCTGGTGGTTTCGCTGACGACGACACCGATGATGTGCGCCGCGCTGCTGCGCGCGGAACGCGATCAGCCGCACGGACGGATCTATCGTGCCTGCGAGCGTGTCTTCGAGGCGCTGCTGAATTTCTACCGACGGACGCTTGCCGTCGCACTGCGTCATCCTCGCTCGGTGATGCTGATTCTCGCCGCAACCCTCGGCCTGAATTTCCATCTTTACAGCGTCGTTCCAAAAGGCTTCGTCCCGCAACAGGATACAGGATTGCTGATCGGATCTATTCAGGCCGATCAAAGCATCTCGTTTCAACTGATGCAGCAGAAGCTCAGACAGTTCGTCGACATCGTCAAGGCCAATCCGGCAGTCGACATCGCCGTCGGCTTTACCGGCGGTGGCGGACCGGGTCCGGGCGGAGGCTCAACCAACTCCGGCACCGTATTCGTCTCCCTGAAGCCGCTTCGTGACCGCGAGCTCTCAGCCGAGCAGTTGATCGGTGTGCTGCGGAATGAACTAGCCGCGGTGCCGGGCGCCACGCTGTTCCTGCAGGCGGTGGGGGATCTCGGCGCCGGCGGACGCTCCGGTAACGCGCAGTATCAATACACCCTGCAGGGATCGACGTTCGAAGAACTGAACGAATGGACGCCGAAGATCGTCGCGGCGCTTCAAACCGTGCCGGCCCTCGTCGATATCAGCAGCGACCAGCTGAACAACGGCCTCCAGGCCAACGTGACCATCGACCGCGATGCCGCCTCACGACTAGGAATCATGGTCAGTCAAATCGATAACACGCTGTACGATGCCTATGGGCAGCGGCAGGTCTCGACCATCTACGTGGCGCGCAACCAGTACCACGTGATCATGGAGGTCGCGCAGGCGTACCTGCAGAACCCGCAGACACTGAAGGACGTTTATGTCAGCACCTCGGGCGGACCCGCCAGCGGCTCGCAAACGACCAACGCCGTGGCCGGGACTATCGTGTCATCGACGCAGGCCGCGTCTGTCAATTCGGTGGCGGCCAGCGCGGTCCGGAATCTTGCGACCAACTCGATCGGCGCCACCGGTAACGGTACATCGTCGACCGGGACGGCGGTCAGCACCAGCCAGGAGACGATGATTCCGCTGTCGAGCGTCGCTCGATTCGTACAAGGCCAGACACCGCTTGTCGTCAGCCATCAGGGAGTTCTGGTCGCAAACACGATCTCGTTCAATCTCGCTCCCGGCGTTTCGCTGAGCAAGGCGATTGCGACGATCGAGGAGACGATGAACCGGATCGGAGTTCCGGCGACAATCCGCGGCTCCTTCCAGGGCGCCGCCAAGATCTTCCTGGAATCGCTTAGCAGTGAGCCGTTTCTCGTTCTCGCGGCGTTCGCGACGATCTACATCTCACTCGGGATGCTCTATGAAAGTTTCGTCCACCCGCTGACGATCCTGTCCACACTGCCCTCGGCCGGCGTCGGCGCGGTTCTGGCGCTGATGCTGTCTCATACCCAATTCGACATCATTGCGATGATCGGAGTGATCCTGCTGATCGGCATCGTGAAAAAGAACGCTATCATGATGATCGATTTCGCGCTCGACGCCGAGCGCGTGCTTGGCCTGCCACCGGCGGAGGCGATCTACCAGGCCTGCCTGCTGCGCTTCCGGCCGATCATGATGACCACCATGGCGTCGCTGCTCGGCGCTGTCCCGCTGATCGTCGGTATGGGTGAAGGCAGCGAGTTCCGCCAACCGCTCGGCATCACGATTATCGGGGGACTGGTCCTGAGCCAGATCCTGACCCTCTACACCACGCCCGTCGTCTATCTGTATCTCGATCGCTCCCGGCATTGGAGCAGGCGAATGCGGCGGAGCAGCTGATCGCCGCGCCGTCCATCGATGCGCCCAACGCGACGCCCCGATCGAGGGCAGCTACGCCGCCCTGCCGAAACGAAATGCCCTCGTATCCGCTTGCCGTCAACGCATTGCATTTTTCCCGACAGGTCACAGCGCCGGCGGCATTGGCCAGAAGCGTCCGCTTCGATTGGATGAAAACGTCACGCTTGCAAAGACCTAACGCTCGTTAGAAACTGTTCCGGGCGACCCCGTCCGTGGATCGACCATGGAGGGCCGAAATAATCTAAAATAAGACAAATAAGAGGGAGGATGCCAATGGATCGCGCCACCGAGATCGCATTGTGCAAGAAGCTCTTGCGCTATGTCGACACACGGACCACGGCGCTCGCCGACGCGCCGTGGGAAAACAGTGTCGACGCCTTTGCTTCGCCTGAGCGTCTCGCCCGCGAACAGCAGACCCTGTTTCGGGACTATCCGCTTTTGATGGGTATCTCGTCGGAATGGGCCGAGCCCGGTCAGTACCGTACCGACGATCTTGCCGGCGTTCCGATTCTGATGGTGCGCGGAAGCGATGGTGTCCTGCGCGCTTTTCTTAATGTCTGCCGCCACCGCGGCGCCAAGATCGCGGATGGTTGCGGTGCAACGAAATTGTTTCGTTGTCCTTATCACGCCTGGACCTACGATCTTGCAGGGCAGTTAAAAGCCATCCCCGCCGAGGCCGCGTTCGCCAATGTCAGGGAAAGCCGCCCCTCACTGGCGGCTCTGCCGCTGTGCGAAAAATACGGATTGGTCTGGGTCGTGCCGCGACCGGCGACGGACGGGGCAACCACGTTCGATATCGATCCATGGCTTGGCGGCCTCGGGCCGGAACTCGCCTCTTATCGTATCGACACCTATCATCACTACGACCGGCGGCTGGTGCCGGAGAAGGCAAACTGGAAGATTCTCGTCGATACCTTTCTGGAAGGCTATCACATAGGTTTCCTGCACAAGGATTCACTGGGCTCGATTCTTTACGGCAACATCAGCGACTTTGAAGCCTTTGGAAACAACGCGCGCGTGATCTTGCCACGCAAAAAACTGGCGCGCCTGCGTGAACAGCCGGAAGCGGAATGGAGCCTGATGCGCAATACCGCCATCGTCTATCTGCTGTTTCCCAACACGCTGTTCGTGCCGCAAGGCGATCACATCGAGATTCAGCGGATCTTTCCGGTCGACGGACGCATCGATCGCGCGGTCATGGAAACCGGATTTTATGTGCCGAAGAAGCCCACTACCGAGGAAGAGAAGCTGCATTGGGAGAAGAATTTCGACCTGCTGGTCAAGGTCGTTTCCAACGAGGATTTCCCAACCGGGCGCAGCATGCAAATCGGATTTGGCTCCGGCGCGCAAACCCACGTCGTGTACGGTCAGGTTGAGCCCGGAATGATTCACTACCACCAGGGCTTGCGCCGCGCGCTAAGCCTGCCGGTCGACGCCGACGCGCTGAAGGATCGTTAGGCAATACTAACTAGATCAAATCGAGGTGTTCATCATTGACACCCGGACGACAGGCATGCGGAACTGCCTATCAGGACGCGAATGATTAGAGGGACGGTCTGGAATGTAGGCCCCACCCCATGGGCTCGCCTCGTCGATCGTTGCCGGGCGGCACGACACGACCCCAGCAGGCCAACATCGGGATGAGGAATTGACCGAAAGCCGGCAAAAGACCGGCGCGGTCGAACCAAGGGGAAGCAGATGTCAACGAGACAACCGGTTCTGCCCGCGTCAGGGCACGAACATTTTTTCGTTCGACCATTCCACGGTCAGGTCGCATGAGTGCGCTGGAGACGCGCACGGATTCGGCCGACGGGCCGGTTCAGCTGTCCGTTGCGGGCGTCGCCAAGCGGTTCGGCGGCGTCATCGCCGTTCAGGACATTTCACTCGATCTGCGCAAAGGACAAATTCTTTCGATCATCGGTCCGAACGGCGCCGGCAAGACGTCGCTGCTCAACATGATCTCGGGGTTCTACAAACCCGATAGCGGGCGCATTCTGCTCGAAGGCCGGGACATCACGCGCCGGAAGCCGAGCGAGGTCGCGGCGATGGGAATCGCCCGGACGTTCCAGAATATCGCGCTGTTCAGCGGGCTCACGGTTCTCGACAATCTCATGCTTGGCCGTCACGTCCGGATGCGCGCCGGTGTGCTCGGCAGCGCGGTCTACTGGGGGATGGCCCAGCGCGAGGAAATAGCCAACCGCGAAGTGTGCGAGGAACTGATCGACTTCCTCAAGCTGCAGGACCTCCGCAAGCAGCAAACCGGCGCGCTCGCCTACGGCCTGCGCAAGCGGGTCGAACTCGGACGGGCGCTGGCGCTCGAGCCGAGCGTGATCCTTCTCGACGAGCCGATGGCCGGCATGAACCAGGAGGAGAAGGAGGACATGGCGCGCTACATTCTCGACGTCAATCAGGAGCGCGGCGTTTCCGTTGTGCTGATCGAACACGACATGGGCGTCGTCATGGACATCTCCGACCGCGTCGTCGTGCTCGATCGCGGCCGCAAGATCGCGGACGGCACGCCATCCGCTGTGCAACGCGAGCCTGTGGTGATCGAGGCCTATCTCGGAACCAAATCATGACCCACCCCCGCATCGGCCTTGCCGACAATCCCGCAACATCGACGCTACCGAAACTGCTTGAACGCAATGCGGCCACGTTCGGGCGCTCACCGGGCATGCGCGAAAAGGATTTCGGCATCTGGAAAACCTGTTCCTGGCAGGACTATCTGGGGAACGTGCGCGACTTCGCGCTGGGACTCGCGGCGCTGGGATTCAAGCGTGGCGACAAGCTGTCTGTGGTGGGCGACAATTGTCCGCGGCTCTATTGGGCCCAGCTTGCAGCACAGGCACTCGGCGGTATCGCCGTGCCGGTCTATCAGGACGCAATCGCAACCGAACTGGTCTATGTGCTCAATCACGCCGAGGTGTCGGTGGTTGTCGCCGAAGATCAGGAGCAGGTCGACAAGATCCTGTCCTTAAAGAGCGACCTGCCGCATCTGCGCGCCATCATCTACGATGACCCCCGCGGCCTCGGCAATTACGACGATGCCATGCTGCAATCGGTTGCCGCGACCCGAAATGCCGGTCAGGCTTTCGGCGAAAGCCAACCGGATTATTTCGCGCGCGAACTCGGTCAAGGCGCCGCTGACGACATCGCGATGATCGCCTACACCTCGGGCACCACCGGACGACCAAAAGGCGCGCTGCTCAGCCATCGCAACCTGATTGCGACCTCGGAAACCTATTTCAAGGTGGAGACCGCCAAGGCGGGAGACAACTGGCTGGCCTATCTGCCGATGGCGTGGGTTGGCGACACGATCTTTTCGCTGAGCGCCGCGCTGGTCTGCGGCGTTACCGTCAACACCCCGGAAAGTCCTGAAACCGTGCGCCGCGATCTGCGCGAGCTTGGACCGCATGGCATCGTCGCACCGCCGCGGATCTGGGAGAGCCTGCTGACTGATATCCAGGTCAAGGCCGCCGACGCCAGCTGGCTCAAGCGCCGGACTTACGAATATTTCGGGGATCTGGCACGTCGGCGTGAGCTGATGAAGAGCGACGGCAAGCCGATTCCTTTCGCGACCGAACTCGCTTACCGGATCGGCGACTTCATCGTCTACGCTCCGGTGCGCGACCAGATGGGGTTTGGCAACGCTCGCTGGGCCCTGACCGGTGGCGCGCCACTCGGCGCCGATACGTTCCGCTTCTTCCGTTCGTTCGGTATCAACCTCAAGCAGATTTATGGTGCGACCGAACTCAGCGGGCTTGCCTGCACGCAGAGTGACGCCGATGCCGACCCCAACACGGTCGGCCAGCCGGTACCGGGTTTTGAAATCCGTATCGATGATGCCGGCGAGGTGCAGGTGCGCGGCCCCGGCGTATTTGTCGGCTACTACAAGCAGGAAGATGCGACCCGTGCAGCGATAACGCCTGACGGCTGGCTCAAGACCGGCGATGCAGGCTTGATCGGTCCGGACGGCCAGCTTGCGATCATCGACCGCGCGAGGGATGTCGGAAAGCTGTCGGACGGCAGCCCGTTCGCGCCGCAGTTCACCGAGAACAAGCTGAAATTCAGCCCGTTCATCCGGGAGGCTGTGGCGTTCGGGGACGGACGACCTTTCGTGTCCGCGATGATTGCCATCGACCTCAGCACTACCGGCGCCTGGGCGGAGCGTCGCCGCCTGCCCTATTCGAGCTTCATGGATCTCAGCCGCAAACCGGAAGTTGCCGCGCTGATCATGGAGGAAATCGCCAAAATAAACGCGACGCTGCCTGAACCCAACCGGGTGCGTCGTTTCCTTCTGCTCAACAAGGAGCTTGAGGCCGACGACGCCGAGATCACGCGCACCCGCAAGGTCCGCCGCGGTTTCGTCGCCGAGAAATATGCCGGCGTCATCGAGGCATTCTACAGCGGGGCCAAAAATGTCGAGGTGACGATGGACATCACCTTCGAGGACGGCCGCAAAACTACATTGACGTCCCACATCGCCATTCATGGCGAGAGTCCGGCAGCCGGCAGGAAGGCGGCGTAGACGATGGGCGAAGATTCCGAATTCTTCTTCTCGCTTGTCGTCAACGGCATCTCGGTCGGGATGCTATATGCGCTGATCGCACTCGGTTTCGTGCTGGTCTACAAGGCGACCGAAGCGCTGAATTTCGCCCAGGGCGAATTCGTAATGCTCTCGGGTTACATCGCGGCGGCGCTGCTCGCCGCCAAGGGCATGCCGGTGATCGGCGCCATCATTGGCACCATCGCGATTATGATCGGGTTCAGCTTCGCATTGGAGCGGGTGGTGCTGCGTCCCCTGCTGGGACGGCCGATCGTCGCCGTCATCATGGCAACGATTGGCCTCGCAGCGATCTTGCGCGGTTTGCCGCCACTCACGTTCGGTGCGGAAACCCGCGCGGTGCCGCTGCCGATCGGAGATGACCCGCTGGTGATCGGCCCCGCCACGGTGCCGCCGATTCAGGCCATCGGTTTTGTGGTCACGTTGATATTTCTTGGTGGCTTTACCTGGTTCTTCAGAAAGAGCCGAGTCGGCGTGGCCTTACGCGCCGTCGCAGAGAATCAGCAGGTCGCCGCCGCCATGGGAATCAATGTCGAGCGCTACTTCGCGCTGGCATGGGCGATGGCAGGCATCGCCTCCGCCGTCAGCGGAATCGTCTGGGGCAACATGCTTGGCGTCGATGTCCAACTCGCGCTGGTGGGCCTCAAGGTGTTCCCGGTCGTGATCCTTGGCGGTCTCGATTCGATCGCCGGCGCCGTTGTCGGGGGCTTGACCGTTGGCGTCGTGGAGAGCCTGACTGCCGGATATATCGATCCCTATGTGGGTGGCGGCACCAAGGACTTTGCGCCTTATCTCTTGATGATCGCGGCGCTGATGTTCAGACCCTACGGCCTCTTCGGCAAGCGCAAGATCGAACGGGTATAGGAACGAAACCACGATGTTTCATCGCGAGACCGGGGTTTTCAAGACCAGTTACGCCTCCGATATGGCGCTTTACCCATTGCCGATCGCGCGCGGCACGATAGTCGCATTGTTGATCCTGTTCGTCGTGATCGTACCGCTCGTATTCGGCGAATATTTTCTCTCCATCATCAATCTGGTGCTGATCTCGATCGTCGGGGCGCTCGGTCTCAACATCCTTGTCGGCTACACCGGTCAGATCTCGATCGGTCACGCCGCTTTCATGTCGGTGGGCGCCTACACCGCGGCCAATCTAGCGGTTCGAGCGGGGCTGCCGTTCTGGATCACATTGCCCGCCGGCGGCCTGATGGCGGCGATGGTCGGCGCGGTGGTCGGCATTCCGAGCCTCCGCATCAAGGGACTCTATCTCGCGATCGCAACGCTTGCCGGTCAACTCATCATTGAATGGATCATCAATCATGTACCGTGGATTTCCGGAGGCACCCAGGCGTCTATCCAGGTCCCGCGCCCGTCGCTGTTCGGTTACGAACTGAAGACTCAGGGACAGCTCTATTTCTTCCTGCTGTTTTTCGCGCTGATCGCGATCGTCGCCGCACTCAATTTGGTGCGCAGCCGGATCGGGCGTGCTTTTGTCGCGATCCGCGATCAGGACATTGCCGCCGAGATCATCGGCATCGATATCTATCGTTACAAATTGATCTCCTTTGCGATCTCGTCGTTCTATGCCGGCGTCTGCGGCGTGCTTTACACCTATTACTTCGGTATCGCGAACTACGAGCAATTCCAGATCGGCGTCTCCATCGACTATCTCGCGATGATCATCATCGGCGGACTGGGTTCGGTGCTCGGATCGATCCTGGGCGCGGCATTCGTCGCTCTGCTGCCGCTCGCTATCCGCACGATGATGGAAAGCGTCAGCGGCATCTTCTTCGATGCCAGTGAGATAGCCACGGTGGTTTCGAGCATGAGGCTCGTTATCTTCGGGGCGCTGATCATCGTGTTCCTGGTGCTCGAACCGGAAGGATTGAACCGGCTCTGGCGCAACATCCGGAATTATTTCAGAGTCTGGCCGTTCTCCTACTAGGCACGGGCTCGCAACACGGGAGGAAGCAAATGACGCACGTGAAAAGAGCCCGGACAGTAGCAGCGATCCTGGCCGGCGCGGTGGCTTTAGGCACGTATTCGGCTGGCGCCCAGGAAAAGGAGGTGCTGTTCGGCGAGCAATGCGACCGGACGGGCCCGACGCAGAACGTGGGCGTGTTCATGTGCCCCGGCTTCCAGGATTACATTGCGCTGGTGAACAGCAAGGGCGGCGTCGAAGGATACAAGATCAAGGTTCAGGAGATCGACAACGAATACAAGGTGCCGCCCGCAATGGAGGCGCACGAGCGCTTCAAGAAGGAAGGCGAGGTGATTGAGGCGCTTTACGGTACCCCACAGACTGCAGCACTCACCTCGAAGCTGGCCGAAGACAAGATCGTCGGTACGTCGCCGGGGTTCGGCACCGCCGCCGGCGCGGATGGCAAGCGCTTCCCTTACTTGTTCCCGATCGCGGCAACGTACTGGTCGCAGGGCGCTGCTGCGGTCGCGTTTGCCAAGAAGCAGCTCGGCGGCAACCTGAATGGCAAGAAGATCGGTTATCTGTTCTACGATAACCCGGCCGGCAAGGAGCCGATCGTGATCCTTGAAGACCTGGCGAAAAAGGAAGGCTTCGAGTTGCGGACCTTCGCGGTGCCGCCGCCGGGGGTCGAACTCGGCGCGCAAGTTCTCGATATTACCGGCCGGTTCAAACCCGATTTCCTCATCACCCATCTGTTCGGCCGCTCGCCCTCGGTATCGATCAAGGAACTCAAAGCCAAGGGTTATCCGCTGAGCAAGGTGATCGCGCTGGTGTGGGGCGCCTCCGAAGCCGACGTGCGTGCCGCAGGCGGATTTGCCATCGCCGAGGGCTACAACACGCTCCAGTTTGCGGGTGTCGGCGAGGATTTCCCCGTCATCAAGGAGATCACCGAGATGTACAAGGCGCAAGGCAAGCCCGCACCGAAGGAGATCGATACGTCGGTCTACTACAACCGCGGTATTGTGTGGGCCGCCATGCAGGTCGAGGCGCTTCGCAACGCGATCAAGGCCGAGAAAGGCGGAATGCCGACGACCGAGGATATGAAGAACGGCATGGAACACGTGAAGGACCTTTCCCTCGGCGGCATGGCGCCGCCGATGCAGGTCACGCCTGAGGACCATGAAGGCGGTGGATGGCTTCAGGTCTGGACCGTCAAGGGCGGCAAGTTTGTCAAAACGACCGACTGGTTTCAGGCCGATCGCGACGTGATCAAGGAGCACCTCGCCGAGGCCAAATAGCAAAACGGCGGCGGGCGCTCGCAAGGCCGCCCGCCGCTTTGACTTGGTCGGCACGTTCCGGAAAGCCGTGTCCGCTCCCCAGGATCATTCGCAAGGCGCAATCAGACATGTTGGCGATTAATAACATCGAGGTGGTCTACGACAAGGTGATCCTCGTCCTGAAGGGCGTTTCGCTGCAGATCGCGGACGGCTCCATTACCACGTTGCTCGGCGCCAACGGCGCCGGCAAAACCACGACATTGAAAGCTATCTCAGGGGTATTGCGAACCGAACGCGGCGAGATCACCAAAGGATCGATTGAATTCAACAGCGAACGGATCGACGGGCTCCGCGCCCACCAGCTTCCGGCGCTCGGCATTACACAGGTGTTCGAAGGCCGCCGCGTTTTCGAGCACCTGACCACCGAAGAGAACCTGATCGCCGGGGCGCACGTGCAGCGCGACTACCGGACGGTGCATGATGGCATCGAGCGCGTCTATGGCTATTTCCCCCGTCTCAAGGAGCGCCGTCATCAGCAGTCCGGATATCTCTCGGGCGGCGAGCAGCAGATGCTGGCGATCGGCCGCGCCCTGATGTCGGTTCCCAAGGTGATTCTGCTCGACGAACCGTCGCTCGGTCTCGCGCCGATGCTGGTCGCGGAAATTTTCGGAATCGTCAGCCAACTGGTGATGGCGGAGAAGCTCTCCGTCCTCCTCGTCGAACAGAACGCAACCATGGCACTGGATGTGGCGCAACATGGCTACGTGATGGAGAACGGGCGGATCGTACTGGAGGGCAGCGCCGACGCGCTGCGGGCCAATTCCGACATTCGTGAATTCTATCTCGGCCTCAACGAGGTTGGCTCGCGCAAGTCCTATCGCGAGGTCAAGCATTACAAGAGGCGTAAACGCTGGTTGTCCTGAACGCCATGCCCAAGGGAGCGCGGTCTCCGCAAACCCTCCAGGCTTGACGGACCCGGTGGTGTGCCGCATGACAATCGGCTAATGCGAGTGGGCTGAACCACTTCGATTGAAGCCGTTTGGGGAGGATCGAATGAGGCTGAACGGCAAGGTCGTGATCATAACCGGTGCCGCGCGCGGTATCGGTCAGGAATATGCCCGGGCCTGCGCAAACGCAGGCGCAAAAGTGGTCGCGACCGACATCAACGATTGCGGTCAGACCCTTGATTCGGTGAAGGCAGCTGGCGGCGACGCGATCGCGGTCAAGGTCAATGTCAGCGACATCCAGGCGACCGACGCGATGGTCGCCGCTGCCATAAAGGCGTATGGCCGTGTCGATGGGCTGATCAACAATGCCGCGCTCTACGGGTCGCTGCGTGGCGGCAAGTTCGATGCCATCAGCGAGGCCGACTGGGACGCAACCATGGCGGTCAACGTCAAGGGCATCTGGAACTGCTGCAAGGCCGCGGTGCCTGCGATGCGCGAGGCCGGCGGCGGCAGCATTGTCAACATTGCCTCGCTCGCCGCAACCTACGGCCTCGCCTATGCGCTGCACTATACGACCTCGAAGGCCGCGGTCATTGGGATGACGCGCGGCCTTGCCCGCGAACTGGGCCGCGACAACATCCGCGTCAACGCGATTGCGCCAAGCGCTGTGCTGACGGAAGGCACGCAGGAGTTCTTTGGCGCCAAACACGCCAAGGCGCTGGAGGTCATTGCCGCCTCGCAGTCCATTCCCCGCAATCTTGTTCCTTCCGATCTGGCGGGAACGGCGATCTGGCTGTTGTCCGGCGCCAGCGGTTTCGTAACCGGTCAGACCATTTCGGTCGATGGCGGCACTGTGATGAACTGAATTAGCCGAGCGAATGGGACGATGATCAACGCACGAATACGGCCCGAACTCGGATCCCGGGGCTCAAAACCTTGCTAATATCAAATTTCCGTTTCAGTAATTCGCGTTGTCGTCCACGCCGTGCCCACGCTTGGGAACAAGAACCGTGCGCTCGAACGACATAAATTGCGTTCCGTCCGCCTTCCTGCCGAGTGTCTTGACCGACACAACGCCTTGGGTGGGCCGCTTGGCGGATTCCCGCTTATTCAGGACTTCAGACTCGGCGTAAATGGTGTCTCCAATAAAGACTGGGGCCGTGAGCTTGATGTCGTTCCAGCCCAAATTGCCAATTGCCTTTTGGCTGACATCGCTGACGCTCATGCCAGCGACAATCGAGAGAGTCAGGCAGCTGTTCACCAGCGGCCGGCCAAATTCCGACTTGGCCGCGTAAACCGCGTCGAAATGCAGGGGATGTTGATTCATGGTCAGTAGCGTGAACCACGTATTGTCCGTTTCTGAGATGGTCCGGCCGGGTCGATGTTCGTAGATGTCCCCGATCTCAAAATCCTCATAGTAACGGCCGTAGCTTTCCCGCAATCGGCGCCCGCCGACATTTTTCATCGTCGCAACCATCGTCGCTCTCCTGTGTCGCGCCGTCTCAGCGGACCTCTCCCCCAAGCGCCTTCTCAATGCCGGTTATCGCTTCGGTGTCCTGCCCGAGATTGGGCGTATGCAAATTGATCCGTGCCGGCTCGTTCGCAAAGTGAATCGGTGTCGAGATGTGCTTTCGTCCGTTCCCGTCCGTCACCACCATCCCCCGCGCCAGCAGGTGCGGATCCGCCAGCGCCTCCGGAAAGGTTTGTACGGGCCCGAAACAAACGTCGAACTCCAACAGCCATTCGGTCCAGTAAGCGAGCGGTTTGCCGCGAAACAACCCGTCGAAATAAGCTATCACCGGTGCCTGATGCGGTCCCGGACCCCTTAGGCAGAGATCGATGAAGTCCGAACGTCCTAGGGCATTCAGCAAATTGCGAATGAACTTTTCTTCCTGCCCTGCCAGGGTCAGGTATCGATCATCCGCTGTGCGGTAGATGCGATAAAATGCTGCGCCGCCGGTGGTTCGCTCATGCTTGGCGACCTGCTGCCGGCCTTCGGCGATCGCCGGTCCGAGAACGTTCACGCAGGCGGATATCATCGAATCGTGCATCGAAAGGTCGATATAGTCGCCAAGACCGGTCTGCCCGCGCCGCAGCAGCGCCATCAGCACGGCTGAAAGGCCCTGCAAGCCGGAAACGATGTCCGCGACCGGTACGCCCGGGATTGCAGGGGAGTTATCGTTGCCCAGCGTGATGCTGAGCACGCCGCTTATGGCTTCGACCGCCAGGTCGTGCGCGGGTTTACGAAGATAAGGACCGTTTTGGCCAAACGCGCTGATCGAACAATAGACGATGCGAGGATTGCGGGCCTTCACCCGTTCGTAGTCCACGCCCAGACGCGCTACGACGCCCGGGCGAAAGCTTTCGACGAAGACGTCGGCCGTTTCGCACAGCTTGAGCAATGTTTCCCTGTCACTGTCTTGCTTGAGATCGAGGACGATACTTTTCTTGCCTCGATTTACATTGCGAAAGAAAACGGTGCTGTCTCCGTCCAGCGGCCCGATCGACCGTCCGTGGTCGCCGCCAGGCGCTTCGACCTTGATGACCTCCGCGCCGTGATCGGCCATTGCAAGCGTCAGATACGGCCCAGGCAAAAACGATGACAGGTCGATGACGCGAATACCCTGCAGCTTCATGCGGCATTACCTGTCGACGGCAGCAAATTTTCGCGTTGTCACAAAAGTCTCGTTATCGGCGCCGAGCGAGGCGCAAGCCGACGAATTCGGTCGCGCGCCATCGACCTTGAGCGGACTTGATAACAGCTTCAGCTCCGGATTTGCCGGATGAGCAACCGTGCGGATCATGCCGGAGCGCGCGACAAAGGGATTCTCCAGCGCTTGCGGCAGGCTATAAACCGGACCGACGGGAAGCTTGCCTGAAAGGCGTTGCAGCCAATTCTCCGTCGTTGCCTTGCGAAATTCCTCGTCGAGCACGGCGCTAAGCACTTCACGATTCAGCCTGCGGGCTTCCGGCGACGCAAAACGCGCATCTTCCAGCAGGTCATTCCGGTCCATGTCGGCGGTGAGATTGGTCCAGAATTTTTCCGTCATGCACATGACGAATATCCAGCCGTCCGCGGTCGGAAAGGTCTGAACCGGCGCAACCGAAAAATGCGAGCTGCGAGGCATTCGTTCGGTAACGTCGCCGTTGTTCAGGAACCAGGTCGCGGTGTAGCCGAGCTGATGCAGCGCCACGTCGAACAGGCAAGTGTCGACGTCGCAGCCTTTTCCTGTCTGGCGGGCGCGCATCAGGCATGACAGCAGCCCGACCATCCCGACCATCCCCGTCATGTAATCGACGATCGATGGACCGAACCGGGAGGGCGGACCATCCGGCTCACCCGTTATGCTCATCAGGCCGGCCTCGGCCTGCATCAGGTAGTCGTAGCCGGGCCATGTCTTGCGTTCGTTATCGCGGCCATAGGCCGAAATATGCAGGCAGACGATCGCAGGGTTCAGCGATTGCAGGCTCGCATAGTCGATCTTGAGCTTTTCCGGCTGATCGCCGCGCAAATTGTTTACGACGGCATCGGACTCGACGACCAGCGCCTCCAGCGCCTCCCGGCCCGCCTGCGACTTGAGATCGAGCACAATGCTGTGCTTGCCGGAATTCCAGCTCTGGAAATATTCGCTGTCCGCAGCCCCGAGCAGATGAGGCCCGGTATAGCGCGCGGGATCGCCCCCGCTCGCGGCGTTTTCGATCTTGATGACTTCAGCCCCGAGGTCGGCGAGAAAGGTCGTTCCGTAAGGACCTGCACCAAACTGTTCGATCGCAAGGATGCGCAAACCTTCGAGCGGCTTCATGCCACCTTGTTCCTCTTGATCCACTGTTTCGCAATGATCATGCGTTGCATCTCGTTGGTGCCCTCGCCGATGCATGTCAGCGGCGCATCGCGATAGAGCCGCTCGATGTCGTATTCCTTTGAGTATCCATAGGCGCCGTGGATACGCAGGCCTTCCGTGCTGTTTTCCAG
>JAJYAH010000317.1 GCA_021779635.1 Pseudomonadota bacterium
CCTATGAGCGCCGGTTCCGAGCCTTCTCCCACGGCCTCGCACCGATCGTTGCACCGGACAACGCGCTGATCCTGTCCTCGGCCACGCCGGGCAAGGTGGTCGACGATTCCAAGGGCCAGTACAGCGTGCTGGTGGCCGAGCTGCTCAACAACCTCAACGCCAGCGACGCCGGCGCCGAAGCCGTCTTCAACAAGACGCGCGTTGCGATCTCGCGCGCCTCCGAGGGCGAACAGGTGCCCTCGGTGTCGTCGTCGCTACTCGACGACGTCCGCTTCGGCGCCACCAACGCCGGCGGCTAAGGCGTTCTCATCTACCGTCATTCCGGGGCGCGCGGAGCGCGAGCCCGGAATCCATAACCCCTGCAGGGAGTATGGATTCCGGGCCTGCGCCAAGAGGCGCATCCCGGAATGACAGTGATTGAATATTCACCTACTTCGCGTCCGCGCTTGATGTCTCCGGCCGGACCGGATCGCCTTCGCGCAGCAACGCGCCGGCCCGCGCCACCACGACGTCGCCTTCCGCAAGGCCGTCGCGGATTTCGACCTGTCCGCCGGACATCAGGCCGACCTCGACCCGCTTGGTCTCGATGCGCTGGCGCCGCACCACCTGGACCACGGTGCCGGCGGTGCCGTAGAGCACCGCGGTCAGCGGCACCGAGACGCCGCAGCTTTGCCCGGTCTTGATCAGCGCCCGCCCCGACGAATTCACCAGCAGGCGCTCGTTCGACGTCACCGAGATCGTGACCTGGCCGAGCTGGCTGTTGGGCTCGACCGTCGAGGCCACCCGGCGCACCCGGCCGTCGACCTCGCCGGCGCCGATGATCTTGATCCGCGCCGCCTGATCGACCTTCAGCTTGGCGATGTCGCGGACCGGGACCAGCCCGATCAGGTCGAATTCGCTGCGGGCGATGATGGAAAACAGCGCCTCGCCCTTGCCCGAGGCCACCGCGCCGATCACGGCCGAGGAACTCGCGATCAGCCCGGCCACCTGGGCCTGCACCTGCGCCGTGCCGCCTTCGGGCAGCGTGAGCCGCGCCAGCGTCTGCCCCGCCGTCACGGTATCGCCGGCCTCGGCCATGATTTCCGCCACCTTCAGCCCGGGCCGGTCCGGGCGGACGGCGGTTTCCTCGCGCGGAATCACGATCCCCGAAGCCTCGACAATCGCATCGAAGCACGACTTCGTCGCTTTCAGCACCGTGACCGCCGCACCCTTGGGGGCGCCATCGGCTTCATCGTCGGCGAGGGAAGGCGATGCCGCGGCGAGGCAGAGCAGGGCGGCGGCGAGGGGCGCGAGCCATGTGCGCGAGGCGGCGAGGGCGGGGAAAGGATGCATCGGCAATTCCCGGTGTGTTTGACGGAGATATCGGTATCAGGAGCCAGGTGCCAATGAAAGTTGGGCGCCGATGAAAGTTGGGCCAGGGCGGTTTCTGCAACGTCTTGGATTTGTCGAGCAATGTATAGTTCTTTGTATTCGGCGGGATCGATTGGTTCGAATCCTCGCAATGCCCGCCATTCACTCCGACGTTCCTGGTCAACTCTCGGGGAATACTGGAAAAGCCGCGACGGATCAGGGGGCACGCGCGAAGCCATCCATTTCGAGAATTTAAGAATTTAATTTGTCCGGAGAACGCCCGACGTCTAAGCTTCTGATCGGCAATGACAGGGACTTTGCCAGAGCGGTTTCAGCGACAAAAGCGCTGCAATTGCCTGGGTGAGGGGGATAGCATTGCAGCCGTCAAAATCCGCGTCGCGCAGGTTCCAGCTGGTTTTGATCAAGCCGTCGCATTACGGCGATGACGGCTACGTTATCCGTTGGTGGCGTGCGATCATTCCCTCGAATTCACTCGCCGCGGTGTTCGGCGTTGCGCTCGATTGCATTGACCGTAGCGTGCTCGGGCCGGATGTCGATATCGATGTCGAGGCCATCGACGAGTTCAATCAGCGGGTCGATGTCCAGAAGCTGGTGCAAAGGTTCAAGCGCCACGACAATTTCGGCCTGGTGGCGCTGGTCTGCGTGCAATCCAACCAATATCCGCGGGCCCTGGACCTCGCGCGTCCGCTGCGGGCCGCCGGCATTTCAGTGATGATCGGCGGCTTTCATGTCTCTGGCTGTCTGTCGATGCTTGACGGCAAGGCCGTTGAACTCGACGCCTGCCGGAACCTCGGCATATCGATGTTCGCGGGCGAGGTCGAGGACCGGCTCGACATCCTGTTGCGCGACGCCGCGGCAGGCAGGCTGCAACCGCTCTACAGCTTCCTGAAGGATCTGCCGGGCATCGAAGGGACGCCCGTGCCGTTCCTCCCCGTCGCCAACATTGGCCGCACGCTCGGTCTGTGTGCAAGCTTCGATGCCGGACGCGGATGCCCCTATCAGTGTTCGTTCTGCACCATCATCAATGTGCAGGCCGCAAGTCGCGCTATCGCTCACCCGATGACGTCGAGGCGCTGGTGCGCGCCAACTGGGCCCAGGGCGTCTGCAAATATTTCATCACGGACGACAACTTCGCGCGCAACAAGGATTGGGAGGTCATTCTCGATCGCCTGATCAGGCTTCGCGAAGTCGACGGTATTCCGCTCGGCCTGATGATCCAGGTCGACACGTTGTGTCACAAATTGCCGAATTTCATCGAGAAGTCCAAGCGCGCCGGCGTCACGCGCGTCTTCATCGGGCTCGAGAACATCAATCCGGACAATCTTGCCGCCGCCAAGAAGCGCCAGAACAAGATTACCGAATACCGCAGGATGCTGCTGGCGTGGAAGGCGCAGGGCATCTTCACGCTAGCCGGCTATATCCTGGGCTTCCCCGCCGATACGCCGGCCTCGATCCGCCGCGATATCGAGATCATCCAGCGCGAGCTGCCGCTCGACGTCATCGAGTTCTTCTGCCTGACGCCGCTGCCTGGCTCCGAGGATCACCAGGCGCTGTGGCGCAAGGGCGTCGAGATGGAGCCCGATCTCAACCAATACGACCTTGAGCATGTCTGCGCCGACCATCCGAACATGACGCGCCAGCAATGGACGGCGATCTACCGGGAGGCCTGGGACCTCTATTACACCAGGGAGCATCTGCGCACGCTGCTGCGCCGGACCGCCGCGACGGGCGGCAAGCTATCCAGCATCGTCAAGATCCTCCTCAATTTTTCGCTGACCGTCCGGCTCGAGGATGTTCATCCGCTGCAGAGCGGCATTTTCCGGCTGCGGCATCCGTCGGAGCGGCGGCCCGGTCTGCCGGCAGAGCCGGCCTGGATCTTCTGGCCGCGCCTGGCCTGGGACACCGCGCGCAAGACCGTCACGATCTTGTCCGAGCTGGCATGGCTCAGCGCTGCCGCGATCAGGGCCGCGCGTGATCCCGGGCGCTTTGGCTACATGGACCAGGCGCTGACGCCGGTGCGTGACGATGATGAGGAGACGCTCGATTTGACGACCAAGACCGCAGGCGCCTGGGCCGCCGTCGCGCACATCAAGCGGATCGACGAGCTGACGCACCCTGCCGCCGCGAGAGCCGCGGTCCAGCCTCAGTTCGCCCCGAACCCCCGCCAAAACGTCGGCTAACGCGGCGCGGCGACCGCTGCGGGCGACAGACTTGGCGCCGCGTCGTTCGGCGCGGATTTGCGCAGGCGGATTTCGATCCGGCGCCGTTCCTGGATATTCTCAGGCGATCCCGCGATCGCCAGCGTCTCGTCGGTATTCACCAGCTGAGCCCCGGACAGGGGAATCAATTTGTAGCCGGCCAGCAACGGGCTCTGCCGCAACACGCTCACGACAGCGACGGCGCGGGCGAGGCCAAGTCCGGCATTGTCCGACGGGGTAAGGCTGGCAACGCCGGCGGTGTTCTTCAGCACCGACAGCAGATCGCGGTCGAGGTTGGAGTACTGGCGGATTCCGATCGGCCGTTCGTCGGTGTGGCCGACCACCTCGATGACGTCGACGTCGTATTTGCGGATGTATTTGAGAATCTCGATCGGCGTTTGCTCGATCAGCGCCTCGTGGAAGGTCGGCGACAGCTCAGCACTGCCGGATTTGAAGAAATAGCCGTCGGCTTCGCTCATCCGGATGATCGGCGGCCATTGATGGCCGCTGGATCCGGCCGCGGCCAGGCCTCGCGCGAGGGTGTCGAGGATCGCTTGCGATGTCACCGGCGGCTCCCCCGGCTTGGCCATCGCGCGATTGATCGCGGCGACAAGGTCCGAATCGCGAATGGCTTTATCCGCATCGATGCCGCTGGCGCGAAGCGCTGCGGCGTTGGCGATGCCTTCGCGCAGCTGCGCGACCGTCACGCCGCTCTTCTCGATCTCGTGGACGACGGTGCGGCTGTCGACCAGTTCGCGCCAGTACTGGTCGATCGCCTGCGGATCGCTCAAGCCAGAGAGGCTCTGGAATTTTTCGGCGAGATCGGCGCTTTTTTGCAGGGTCGCGACGACGTCGCGGGTGCGCTCGTTCTGGGCGACCTGCTGTTCAAGCGCCTGTTCGGCGGCGATGCGCCGTGTCTCTTCCCGCTTCAGAAACGTCGCCATCGCGATCAGGAGGCAGAACACCAGGAGGATCATGATCTCGGCCATGGTCAGGCCGAGCACCAGGCCCCGCTGGTAGGACGAGCGTTGCTGCACGATTTGTCCGCTCATGTTGGCCCTCGCTTTTGTCGTCTCTTGGCCGAACTCGCTGACTCACCTCTCCCCGCTGGGGAGAGGTCGATTTGCGAAGCAAATCGGGTGAGGGGGCTTTCGGACAAACGAGAGACCGTAACCCCTCACCCCAACCCTCTCCCACAAGGGGAGAGGGAGCTCGCTGCCGTTGTCATTGCGCATCAAGCTGATCTCATCGTGCCCTAGGGTTCATCGTTCGCGACTATTTGAGGCCGCGGCGCCGGAGCACGCGGCGCCTCCGCGGCATGGATTTCCTGCAGCAGCTGGTTGACCGCAACCACCACGCTTTGGGCGTGCTCGAGATTGACCTCGACGCTTTTGCTCTGCGTCTCAACGCTGGTGTGGAGCGAATTCAGCGCCGTCGTCAGGCCTTGAATCAAGGGCGCCAGCTCGGTCTGGATGATCTGCTCGGGGGTTTGACGCGAGGCGAGCTTGACGAAAAGATTGTCGATCGCGCCAACGATCTTGGCGGTACTTTTGGCGAGCTGCTCGCCTTGCTGGACCAGTTGCCTGGACACATCGAGGACGTGAACCGTCCGTTCGTTCAGGCCGTCAAGGGTTTGCTCCGACCGTTTGGAGGCCGCCTCGAACGGACTGCTCGTCGCCGCCGCCAGCTTCTGCAATTCGCCGGAGAATTCCTGATGCGCCCGGCCGATGCTTTCCTGCGCTTCGTCGAGCGCGTCGGTGACGGATTGCTGGGTCATGCGCCGGAAATAGCCGAACTCCATGATCGCGCTTTCGAGTTCGCGCTTCACCCGCCGCGAGGCTTCGGCCAGCTCCATCCGTGCGGTCGCTTCGACCTCGACCGGATCGCGCCGCATCTGGTTGAACAGGATCCTCAAAGTAATGCCGGCGATGGTCGAGGCGATCGCGATGCCGAAATTCTGCACGATCTGCTCGGCCGAGCCCGCGGCCGAAAACTGATAGAGCGATACCGCGAGCGACGTCAGCGTGAACAGGAACCCCATGTAGTAAAGATTGTCGCCGGACTGGTCGTCGCGGAGCCGGAACAGCCGCGCGCCCAGCAGGACGGCATAGCCGATCATGATCAGCACCGGCACCGACGTGACCGCGAAGGCGCCGAAATCATTGAGCTTCGAGACAATGATGTAGCCGCTGCCAATAATCACGACGGCGAAGAACAGCAGCCCGCTGATCAGGCCGGGCGGCAGGACGGGTCTGGTTTCGGGTGCCACCACGCCATTATGCTCCCTGGAGCCGCTTGACCCCGCCAAAGACGCCGCGGTTTTCCTCGACCCAGTCCTTCCAGAACTCCATGTGCCTGGTGCCGTCGAGCACCGGCTGGCCGTTTTGCTGTCGGGTCACGTACCGGATGATGACGGTAGCTCCATGCAGGTCGGTGCGAAACTTGAGGTAGGCCGGCGATTGCTTGTAGCGGGCGAACGACAGGTCCCCGGCGCGGGGATATTGGCTGTAGTCTTTGGTAAATTCGATCATGTCGGAGATGATATACAGCGTTTTTCGCGCATTCTGGGTTGCCGCACCCGAGAATTGATCGATCGCGATGTCCTGGATCGCGGCCATGATCGGCGAGCTCGCAGCCTTCGCCGACGCAATGCTGGTTTTCACCGCCAGCGCGGCCGGTTTGCGGAAATCCTCGATCCAGCGCAGCCGCGCGATCCGCGGGTTGTCGGTCCATTCGCTCAGGCCGGCGCCGTCGCCGGGATTGCATTTCGAGAACAGCGACCGGCTGCGGACGCCCGCGATATCCAGCACGCGGATATCCAGCCGGTAGAACGGCGGCAGCGTGGTGATCATGTCGTCGAGCTGGCCCAGCACCTCCCGCCGCGTGGTTTCCGGCAGGTCGTCCGAGGTGTCGACCAGCACCACGGTAATCCCCTGCGGGCCATTGACCGGGCACAGGGTCTGGGGGTCGAGCACCGGGCGCGGGGCTGCGGAAAAATAGAACCAGGCCAGCGTCCCGCCGGAGACGATGGCCAGCAGCAGCAGCAGGACGCCGCCAAGCCCCGACCAGCCAAGACCTGACCCGTAAAGCCCTGATCCGCCGCGTTGCCTCGGGCGCCGCCTAGCCATTCTTCTTCTCTGGCTTCGGCTCTGGCTTTTTCTCCGGCAACAATTCGTCGATCTCGCGATAGCTGCGCACGGCACTGTCGAAGGCCTCGTGAATGGCCTTGATCTGCTGGTTCAGCAGTCCTTGCGTGTCAGCAATCATCTGCCGCAGGGTCTCGCGCGCGCCGGCGTTCGGTTCGCTGCCGGCATAGCTGATGCGCGGCATGCTGTAGGGTTTGGTAAAATAATCCGGCGCCGGCGTGGAGCGGGTGCCGCGATTGGCTTCGCGATAGATTTCGAGCAGCGCGCGGCAGCTCTGCTCGATCTGGCCCTGATGATGCTCGAAGCGCTGCGCGAGCCGCGCCCGTCCCTGCAGCAGCGCATCATATTCGCTGCGCCGCACCGAGAGATCGCGCGCCGCCTCGTTCATTACTTCCGTGGCGTCCTCGCGGATATCCCGCAGCCGCTCGATCAGCTCGACCCTGGCATCGGCGAATTGCTTGCTCGCCTCGATCCAGCGCCGCTCGAGGCCCGAGTAACCCATATAGGGATCGAAGAACAAAAGGCCGTCCACCATCGCGATCAGCGAGAAGATGAAGCCGATCGCGAACAGCACCCACGAATTGATGTCGGTCAGCGCCAGCGGCGCCGTCAAGAGCCGGTGCAGCACTTCCTGCCCGATCGTGTCGTTCAGGCTGACCGCGGGCGGAATTTCGCGCAAATGCGACAGCGTCAAATTCAGCGCCACGGCGAACGCCAGATACGCTGGGAATGACACCAGCCCGATCAGCTTCAACAGGTAATTCCGGCGATTGACCAGCCGGATCAGCACCATGCCCCAGAAGAAGCTCGCGATGATGTTCAGGCCGGCGAACGTCACCGCTTGTGCAGCACCCCCGAGGAGTCCGCCGATATTGGCCTTGGCGAGGAAGCTGCCGTTGATCACCA
>JAJYAH010000318.1 GCA_021779635.1 Pseudomonadota bacterium
CGAACACAGGTTTACCGCCGCCGTATTGCGCCTGGCATAGCTCGCTCAGCGCGACGAATGCCGGCGAAGCCAAGAGGTTGTCAGGGCCAGGCCGCGGAAGACGCCAAACAGCGTTGACGGCGGCGATCATCGACGTACTCGCCGCCATCAGGCCCGCCCTGTCGTTGTTGGCTGGATGCCAAGGCTCGCGGCTTCGGCGATGTAGTGGCGGTAAGCGAAGTTGATAAGGTCTCGGACCAGCTCGAGGAGACCGCCCGTCGGCATTCCATCGAACGGATCACCGTGGGCCAGAGAGTTTCGGCGCTCGGCGAGGGTTGGATGTGCATCCCCGGTCAACTGACCTAACGCCGTTCCTCCGCAGCGCACGACCATCGGAATCTGCGCGTCCGTGAGGCCGTCGACGTCGACCATGTATTTAAGGAGCGCCGCGAAGCTTCGCTTATTCTTCGAGAGATGCCCGCCGTAGCGATCCATCAACGCCAATTCGAGGGCAATCAGGGCGGCGAGCTCGCCCGCCTTCACGGCGCTGAAATCGACGCAGCCGAGCAGATAGAGCGTCTGCGCGCGTGCAAACTTCGCGCGCACGATCTCGGGGATACGCGGGTCGATACCGAGGCTCTCAACGAAGACGCGCCAGTCGGCGGCCTTCTGAAATTGCATGAACCCGCCCGCATTGCCGTGCGTCGGCCAAGGCAGAAGCACTGGCTCCGTTCGGTCGCTGAGCGCGATGTGCCGATAGTCAGCCATCGGCATCACGCCCGCCGCAACATCCTCTCGATACGCACACGCTGATAGCGTGAAACTGGAGAAGGCGCTGGGACACAAGCGTTACGACGTGCGCCGCCGCGCCCTGCGTGTCCTTGCGGGCGACGCCACTGCGCCGGAACGCGTGCGCTTGATCGCGACTGCTGATGATCACAGCGCGGACGTCCGACTGGCGTTTGCGGCCCTCATGGAGGAACACCGCTGGCCCGAGGCCGTCGATGCCTTGGTGACGCTGCTCGGCGACACGCGCAATTTCGCCAGCCAACTTACCGCTGGGTCTTGGTCAAAGTTCAGCGTTGCGCGCGCCGCCGCGCGCGCCTTGGGCGCCTATGAGGATTTGCCAGGCACCGCGATCGATGCCCTGCTCGATGCCGCGCAAGCCGAGGGGCCAGACCCGTTCGTCGCCTGCGCTGCCTTGTCGGCGCTCGCCAACCGGGACGACACTCGCGTCATGCCCGCGATGGAATGGGCGCTCGCGAGTGCTGGGCTTGATCGCTCACGATCCCACCGGCCGCGCGCGCAAGCTGCCGCGTGGGCGCTCTGTGATCGCGCGACCAACGGTCAATCGGACATGCTCACTCCTGATGTGGCCCGTCTGGCGGAACGCGATGTGGCAGCCGTCGCCGGTCCGTTGCTCGTCGCTATCGGCGTCCATCCAGGCGCGATGCGCGATGAGCTCTTGAAGCGGTTGCGCGCCTCCGGCCAACATGGTCGTGAAGGGCTTGTCCGCACAGCGGCGGTGGCGGGCGACGCCGCTACGGGGATGTCGTTGGATGGTCGAGAGCAGACCCTTTGTCGCCTGGCGCGCGGCGAGGCGTTGGATTCGCTCAGTCCGACCGATCTGGCCGCTGTCGAGGCGTGGAGCCGGGGGTTAAATCTGGGCGACGGATTCGAGCGTTTTATCGCATGGATCGCCGAGCTGGTGTTCAAGCTGCCGCTGAATGGCAATCTCGGCGACATCCGCGCCTTCGTGCTTCCGGAGCGGATCGGCGTCCTGACCATGCGTTCCATGACCCCCCACCGCGAGGAGGACGGAGGCGGGGTTGACGAGGGCGCGTGAGCGCAAGTTTCGCGGATCAGCGCCGGATGCGATGCAGGCGAAAGAGCTTCTCGAAAAAATCGGTGATCTTCGACTCGGCGGCCTGGCCAACTAGCTCATTCGCACCGAAGCGGTACACCTCATATCCGGCGAGGCGCAGTTCTCGGTCGGCCGAGACCATGTCGGCATAGATCCGCAACGACGGATGATCGTTCTCGGAGAAATGGTGCTTCCCATCGACCTCCAGCACGATGCGTTGGCGTCCGGGCAGAAGCAGCAGGAAGTCCATGCGCTGACGCGGAAGCGGCAGGCGATGGCGCAGGGTTTTCACGACGGCGGGGTCGTAGTGGAGATAGACCTGGGGCAGCAGCGCGGGGAGCTCCTCTCCCAGGAGCGGTCTGTAGGCTTTGAAGTAGATCGCGAAGAGTTTGCGCTCGGCATCTGACGCCAGGGATTCTTGGAGGCGCGCCCCAAGGCTTGCAGCGTTGGCGCCCGGCGTGACCTCGCTCCACCATGCGACGAGTTCGGACCAGAGAAGGCCGTTCGAGCCGATCGGCCGATCGTAGACCAGGCAGCTCTCCTCGCCGGAGAGAATGACGATGTCGTTGTTGATGGCGTCGGCGAAACCAATCTCGGGCTTGGGCCCGCGCGATGCGAAGATCAGGTTCTTGGGACGGCCGCCGACGCCGCGGACGAGCGAGCGGAACGCGAAGATCGGGTGCCCGGAGAGCTCGCCCTCCTGGGCTAGCTCATATCCGTCGCGCGCGAGAACCTGGTTAAGGGCAGCGACCGTTCGCAATTGCTCCTCGCCGGACCGCGCAAGCGGGTGGACAGCTTCTTCGAGCAACGCAGCGAACCGGGCTCGAGAGCAGTCGAACGCGCCAATCTCACCGAACAGAACTTCCACGGACCAGTCCCCCGGATTGCGATCCATGTGCTGTCCGATTTGGTCTCGCAGGCTGCGGCCGCCGCTCCCGAGCATTCCCTCAAGGGGCGTGGAGAGAACGAAAAAGCGTTCAACCATTTCGACGGTAGTACGCTCGCCAGCGAGATCGTCGCCGAAGACCCGGGCGACGTCCCGCCGCGTGATGTGGCTGACGGGAGGGTCACCGGCCTCAAGCACTTTGCGGCCCGCTTCGTCGAGGGGGATGTCTTCGCGATGTGCGGCGAACTTCAGCGCCAAACGCGCCAAATCTTCCTGTGTGAGGTTATCCAGCGCGAGATCGACACGCTGCCGTTTTGAGAGGCCCTCGGCATTCGGCACGACCAAGCCGGCGATCCGCTGTGGCGCTTCACTCAATTCGGCGTGGGTCATTGGCTGCAGAACGCCGGCGATGAGACTATGAAGGTCAGCAGCCATCGGACGATTAGGCGGCGAGCCGCTCGTCTGCTACGCGCGCCGCCTCCTCCTCGCCGGCAGCCTTCAGAAGGAATCGTGCGAGCGCCGCTTTGCGCGAGTCGCGATCGAGTGCGTAGGTCGTTTGCTTGAACTCCTTGCCGTCGAGCAGGCCCTCAATGTAGCCGGCAATCGTGTCCGCCGCCATGATCAGGGCGGTGTCCAGTGTGTGGATGTATTTGCTGGTGACAGACCCTTTGGCATGGCCGACCAGGGCTGCGATCGTCAATTCGGTGAAGCCGAGATCGTTGCCGATGCTCGCGAAGCTGTGCCGCAGCACGTGGGGCGTGACGTCGGAGAGCGGTGAGCCCTTGAAGATCTGTTCCCAGTGGTTTGGGAAGCTGCCGAACGCATTGTCGTCGCCGTAGCCGGGAAAGACATATGTGCCGGACACCATATCCCGACGCGCCTCGAGGAATTCGACGACCGGCAAGCCGACGGGGCGGACCGAGGTGCCCTCCTTGCTGTCGATCAGCCGTAGGCAGCTCCCGTCGGTGTCCGCTTCTGTCCACATTAGGCCGATCATCTCGCTCCGGCGGCAGCCGGTCAGCGCGATCTGACGAATGATCTCGACCGTCGTGGCGTACTTTTCTTCCCTCTCGGCTGTGCGTAGCATCTCGCCCAACGTCCGGTACTCCGCTTCGGTGAGCCGGCGGGTGCGGACGTTGTCCTTCGGCTTCCGCAGGCCATGGGCAGGATTGATCGCTATGATACCGGCCTCGACGGCGTAGGTGAGAATGCCGCCAAGGAGCCCGACCGTGCGTGTCGCCGTTCCGGCGCCGCCACGGACGATGGCCTTGCCACGCAGCTTCTTTGTCTTGACCGACACTCGCGTCTTGCCAGCCATGATGTCCTTCAGGACCTTGTTGATGTCGGCCTTGGTTAGGTCCTTCACGCGGCGCGTACCCAGGAGCGGGATGATGTGCCGCTCGATGCGTCCGGTATCCGTAACGACGGTTGTCGGCTTCTTGGGCCGCCCGCCTTTCCCAAGGATGAGGCCTGCGTTCAGGTCGTTGACGTAAAGCGTGCAGAGCTCCTTGACCGTGATCGCCTTGTGATCGAGCTGGCGTTCCTCGGCAGGGTTGTCGCCCTGGGCAACACGGCCCAACTGAACCTTCGCCTCCTGTCGCGCGCCCTCGGCGGTCCAGACGCCATGCAAGCCGATGGTGTAGCGGCGCGAGCGACCCAATGCCCGGTATTGAAGGACATAGCTGCGCTTGCCAGAAGCGAAGACGCGCAGCCCAAAACCTGGTAGCTCGTCATCCCAGATGACGTAGTCTTTCTCGCGGGACTCGGCAGCGTCGACGAGGCGCTTTGTGAGCTTAGCCATGGGAATTCTCCCGTCCAAACTCCCACTCTCGCGTAAGCACCACGTAAGCAGCCGGACGCAAGTCGGAGCGTGCCCAAGAGTACGCCGGACGAGCCGGAATTTCAATTTGTTTAGCGATTACAGTAACATAGAGCATTGGAGCGAAACCCATCGAAAAGCATCGAAGGGCAGGTTAAATTGCTCCGAAGGCAAAGGTCACACGTTCGAATCGTGTCGGGTGCGCCACCTCCTCATGCAGAGCAAGCTGCACGACAGGACGCCGGTCTTTTAGTTGTTGCGCGCTGTCAGGGCCTTCCAGGCTGCGAGAGAGTCCATGTAGTCTCTCCAGCGCACGATCTTCTGGTTTTCAATCTTGATGATTGAACAAAACCGATTGTTGTACTTCACGCCAGTCGCAAGGATGGTCCCATACACCTCGTACTCTATAACGACGACGTCGCCATCGTCAGTCTTGTGGATAATCAACTTGTCGGCAGATTGAAGCTCGATGTTGTCGCAATAGCCCCTGAACTGGGTCATCAGATCGGCACGCCCCCGGATAGTGCGAGGCCAACCGGCGACGTCGTAGAGGACCTCATAGACGATATCGTCGGTGACGATGTCGAAGAAGTGCTCCCCATCAACGAGGTCGCCTAGCGCCCCTCGAACCAGATCGAAGTAGGGTGCGGCGGCCTTGTAGGCAGCGTATTTCGGCATCCTGGACTCTCCATGCGCTCGCAGCGTTACTTACCAAAGGAGCGCTGCATATATATTGGAAGCTTGCTTCGAAGAAGGTGCTTTGGAATCGATAGCCAACGCCAAGGATGGCGGCTGCCCGCTGGTCAAATGACGTTTGGAGCGCTTTCGAGCAACGTGGCTCGGGCGTGATCAAGTATCTTTCGGATGACGTGGGGGGCTCGCGCCCAGCCGCTCGCATATCGACCGTCATGGCATGATCTAGCTCAATTAGCCCGCCGCCTGGGTCGCTTAGCCTGTTCATGAGGCGTCGGAATTCAGCACGCGCTCATTTGTAGAGGCGAACTTGCATGAAGGCATATTTCATTGGCGCCGGTATCGGATCGCTGGCGGGAGCTGCCTTTCTGGTGCGCGACGGTGGAGTGGCCGGGAGCGATGTCATAATCTACGAGCAGCTCTCGTCACTGGGCGGGAGTCTGGATGGCGCTCAACTTCCTGATGGCTCCTATTCTCTCCGCGGTGGCCGAATGCTGACAACGGACCACTACGAATGCACATGGGATCTTCTCTCGAGCGTTCCTTCCCTGGAGCATTCCGGACAAACGGTACGGGACGAAACCATCGCGTTCAATCTTGAAAACAAGGCGCATTCGCGCGCCCGTCTTGTCGACCGCAACCGCTTCAAGGTGGACGTCTCGACGATGGGTTTCACCATGCATGACCGGATGGAACTGATCCGGTTGACCGAAGCGTCTGAGGAACAGCTCGGCAATAGCCGCATCACGGATTGGCTGTCGCCGCCGTTCTTCCAGACGAATTTCTGGTACATGTGGCAAACGACCTTCGCCTTTCAGGCGTGGCACAGCGCGGTCGAACTCAAGCGCTATCTTCATCGGTTCATCAACGAGTTTCCGCGCATCGAGACGCTGGCCGGCGTGAAACGAACCGTTTACAATCAATACGATGCCGTCGTTCGTCCGCTGACGTCATGGCTGGAGAAACAGGGTGTCCAGTTTATCCAAAACACGCGCGTAACGGACATGGAGTTTGTTGAGAGTGACGGCAAGCTCTCGGTCAGGCGCCTCGTTCTGGATCAGAATGCAAAGAGCTCTGTCGTTTCGGTTAGTGATGACGACCTCGTGTTCTTCCAGAATGGCTCGATGACAGATGCGTCGAGCTTCGGCTCGATGACGAGCCCTCCAAGGCATCTGACCAAAGTCGGTAGCCAAGGATGGGCTCTCTGGGAGAAAATTGCGAAGAACCGGCCGGAATTTGGCAATCCTGCCGCATTCAACAGCTCGATCCCGGAGTCTTATTGGGAATCCTTTACGGTGACCTGCCGTGATCAGACATTTTTCGAGCAGATGGAAGCGTTTTCCGGCAACACCGCGGGAACGGGAGGACTCGTCACTTTCAAGGACTCAAACTGGCTGATGTCGATCGTACTCTATCATCAGCCGCACTTTATTGGCCAGCCGACGGACGCTCAGGTGTTTTGGGGTTATGCGCTGCATCCTGATCGGGTGGGCGATTTCGTCGCCAAGCCGATGTCGGAGTGCGGCGGGGCCGAGATTCTTCATGAGCTCTGCGGACATCTGAACTTCGACAGGACGGTATTCGGGAAGGCCACCTGCATTCCCTGCCGGATGCCCTACATCACAAGCATGTTCATGCCGCGAGCCAAATCTGATCGTCCGCTCCCGGTCCCTTCAAACTCCAAGAACCTCGCTTTTGTCAGCCAGTTCGTCGAGATTCCAGATGACGTGGTCTTCACTGTTGAATACTCGGTCCGGGCAGCGCAGATGGCCGTCTACGAGTTGCTCAAGATCAAGCGCCCCGTCCCTCCCATCAGCCGACATGATAAATCAATCAGCGTTTTGATTGACACGATGGAAAAGGCTTTCGCCTGAGGATGCATTGCCGGTGACGGCGTGGTCTTGCCGCGATTCGGTACCGGAGGGAGAGCTTTCGAGCGAAATGGGCTCGGGCGTGATCAAGCATCTTTCAGGCTATGGCGAGGTCGTCACGAATGTCTCGATTCCGATCAAACATGATCCAGGAAAACGCAAATTCATGAGGGAGGACGGCCTGCAACGCGATGCCGTCCGGCCTAAAACCCGGCCATCCGGCCGGTAGCCTGGACATGGGAAATCTCCGAGTTTTGTCCCTATCTTAAATGGACAGGAGTTACCCATGACCGATCACACCGACCTCTTGGCCGAATTCTCGAACGCTCTGGCCAGGCGCGCAGAAACTGCAAAAACCGCGATTGTCGCTGTCCGCCTCGCACGCGGGCGGCATATCACCGGGATCGTGTGGCGACCTGAGATCGTCGTCGTCTCCGAGCAGTCGCTGCCGCGAAAGGATGACTTTGAACTTGTCGCGGCGGGCGGCGCGGCCGT
>JAJYAH010000319.1 GCA_021779635.1 Pseudomonadota bacterium
GATCTTCAAGCTTGTCCTCGGCGTCGCCAAGAAGGATTGGAGCAACATCGATCCCTCGATCCTCGGCACGCTGTTTGAGCGTGGCCTCGATCCCGACAAGCGTAGTCAGTTGGGCGCGCACTACACCGACCGCGAGAAGATCATGCAGATCGTGGACCCGGTGATCGTCCGGCCTCTCCTCGCCGAGTGGGAGGCGACCAAACCAAGGATCGCCGCCGCCATGGAGCGTGTGGAAACCGCCCGCGCCCGCCGTCCAACGCGACAGGTAGAAGCAAGGCGGGTTCACGCGGCAGCGCGCCGAGAAGAAGAGGCAGCAAACCGGGAAGCAAAACAGCTCTATGCCGCGTTCATCGAGCGCCTGCGCAATGTTCGCGTGCTCGATCCCGCCTGTGGGTCTGGCAATTTCCTCTATCTGGCCCTGCGCGCGCTCAAGGACATCGAGCACCGGGCAAATCTCGACGCCGAGAGTCTCGGCCTTGGTCGGTTTTCGCCGATCGTCGGACCAGAAGGGCTGATGGGGATCGAGATCAACCCCTTCGCGGCCGAGCTGGCGCGCATTACGGTCTGGATTGGCGAGATCCAATGGATGCGCCGCAACGGCTTCGATGCCAGTCGGAACCCCATCCTGCGCCCTCTCGACCCACTCGAGTGCCGACACGCTGTGCTGAATCCGGACGGCAGCGAGGCCTCCTGGCCGCCGGCGGAATTCATCATCGGCAATCCGCCGTTCCTTGGGGCAAAGCTGATGAAGCGGCGGCTCGGGCCGGAATACACTGAGCGACTGCGCGCGGCGTACAAGGGACGCCTGCGCGGTTTCACCGATCTCGTCTGCTACTGGTTCGAGAAGGCGCGGGGTGAAGTTGAGGCAGGCAGGACTAAACGCGCCGGCTTGGTGGCGACAAGCTCGATCCGCGGCGGCACAAATCGGCCCGTCCTGGATGAAATCTCCCGCACGCTGGTGATCGAGGAGGCCTGGAGCGAACAGCCTTGGACCATCGAAGGTGCCCGCGTCGAAGTCTCTCTCGTCTGCTTCTGCGATCCCGCGACCGCTCCCGGGGAACGCCGGCTGGACGGCCAGATCGTGCCGAAGATCAACGCCGATCTTACCTCGGGCGTCGATCTGACGCGCGCAAGTGTCCTACCGGAAAATGCCGGCGTGTCGTTCCTCGGCATCCAAACTAGCGGACCGCTCGATATTCCAGGCGAACTGGCGCGGCGGTGGCTCAAGCTGCCTACCAATCCGAATGGTCAGCACAACCGGGAAATCCTGCGGCCTTACTGGAATGGCGACGATGTCACCGGCAGGCCGCGTGATCGGTGGCTTATCGATTTTCCCGAGGGATTGAGCGAAACCGAAGCCTCGGCATTCGAGGCACCGTATGAGTTCCTTAAGGCCGCCGACTATGCGCCAGAGAGGAGCAAGCCCCCGGTCCCCTTTGCCAGCTATCGGTTGACGACTGCGGGGCAAAACCCGTCATGGTGGGAAGCGCATCGCCCCCGGCCTAAGATGCGGCAGCACATTCAGCGGCTCTCGCGCTACATCGTCACGACGGAAACGTCCGAGCATCGGCTGTTCGTCTGGCTCAGCTACCCTGTCTTGCCGGATAAGAACCTGATCGTGTTCGCCCGCGATGACGATACGGCGTTCGGCATTCTCCACAGCAGGTTTCATGAGCTCTGGGCTTTGCGCCTGGGGACGAGCCTTGAGGACCGGCCGCGCTACACCTCCACCACCACCTTCGCCACATTTCCCTTCCCGGACGGGCTGACTCTCGACCAACCAGCAACGGCATACGCCGACAAGCAGAAAGCCAAGCGGATCGCCGACGCGTCGCGGACCCTGGTCCGGTTGCGTGACAAATGGCTCAATCCACCGGAGCTGGTACATCGTGAGCCCGAGGTTGCGGCCGGCCTTCCCGATCGCCTGGTGCCGGTCGGTAACCGAGACGAGCTGCGGCGCCGCACGCTGACCGAGCTCTACAACACCCGGCCCGCCTGGCTGGCCACGGCGCACCGCGAGCTGGATGAGGCCGTGGCGGATGCCTACGGCATTGGCGCGAACGCGTCAGACGACGCGGTGCTTTCGTACCTGTTGGAGCTGAATCAGAAGCGGTTGGGGGCATCGACGACAACGCTGATCGAGGCCGGGAGCTGAGAGGATGAACTGGAACTACGACCACATCGTCCACATCGGCGGCGAGACCGGAACGCCGGCTGACCCCCATACGGAAATGTCGCTTTGGCGCAAACGCATCGAACCATGGCTGTCGGCTGTTCTCCAAGCCGAGCACCTTTCGCTTCTACTCGGGAATGGCTTCACAGCGGCCATCGCGTCTCACGCGGGTGCAAAGCCGGCCAGCATGAATAAGGCCGTCTTTGGCTGCTCATCAGAAGCAAAAGTGAACGCGCATGCGGAGCGGGTAGCGGCTGTGACCGGTAGGGGTGATGCGAATATTGAGGACCAGCTTTCCGCGGCCCTCACTCTGCTGTCTGGCCTGACGGTCCTGGGGCACAGCGACGCCAAAGAATGGGAGAACGGCATAGATCGCGTTTTGAATGGGCTGGTGAAGGATGTTTTAGACACTGAGCAAGGTATTCGGGTTGGGTTGGACAAGACTCCTGTCATCGGCGGCCCCCTGACACGGGAAGTGTTAGTATCATTTTTGATGAGCTTCGCCAGCCGGGCGGCCTCGCGGGAGCGCCTCCACATTTTTACGACTAACTATGATCGCGTCGTGGAGCGGGGATGCGATCTTGCGGGTTTGCGTATAATCGATCGATTCACTGGCTCAATTGAGCCTGAGTTTCGGTCATCCCGACTACAGGTAGACATGCATTATCTTCCTCCTGGCATCCGAGGCGAACCCAGGCATTTAGAAGGTGTTGTTCGTCTTACGAAACTGCATGGATCTCTTGACTGGCGCTATGATCGCCCTCGTATTTTCCGCACGGCTCTCCCCTTCGGAGCTGATAAAGCGCATCCGTCCGTTCCAGCCAGTCCGCGAGAGTCGGTAATCATTTATCCGAACGCAGCGAAAGACACCGAGACGGCGGGATATCCATACGCCGATCTATTTCGGGATTTTTCTTCAGCTCTCTGTCAGCCAAACAGCGTGCTGTTGACCTACGGTTACGGATTTGGCGACGATCATGTGAACAGAGTGATCGCTGACATGCTGACAGTCCCCTCCAGTCATCTCGTTATTATCGCCTGGGGCGACAAGCCACACAGCAAGGTTGCATCTTTCGTTGAGCGTGTCGGTAGGCCTCAACAGCTCACATTTCTCCTGGGGAGGCATTTTGGGGATCTGCTAAATCTGGTCGAACGCTACCTGCCAAAGCCGGCCATAGATCCACTTACGATTCGCATGACAGAGTTGGTCGAACGGCGAGGTAAGGTTGTCGAAACCCCTCCCGTGGATCCCGGCGGCGCAGCATGACCACAATAGTTGAACGGGTTGGTGCACTTGCGATCGGGCGCATCGAAGCCATCACGGCAGCCGAACTACGCTTTACGCTGTTTAGCGAAACCCCCCAGGCAACCGCCCTCAACACCGGCGTGCCCACCGGGTTCCCCCGAATCAATGCATACGTTCTTGTTCCTAATGAGAGCGGTGCCGTTGTCGCTGTCATCAAGGAGATTTCCATCCGCCGACTGGATCGACCCTCTTCCGCAAAACACGACGAAGAGTTGGTTGATCTACCTTTCCCGGCTCGCCTAGTAATTGCCATCCCCTTCGGAACTCTGCTGCTAGACGGCCATGATGATGTTCGCCAGCCTATCTATTCATTAGAGCGTGGAGTACCAGTTCTCCCATCGGTCGGCGACCCGGTGCTTCTGCCGACCCCTGTCCAGCTTCGGTCCATTGTTGAAGCAAAAGCGACGGATCAGCTGATACAGATTGGCACAGCGCCCTTTGCAGGCAATGCACGCGTTTGGGTACACCCGGACAAGCTCTTTGGACGCCATCTCGCCATCCTTGGGAACACCGGAAGCGGAAAGTCGTGCTCCGTCGCGGGCATCATCCGTTGGTCGCTCGAGGCAGTGTCTTCGGCCGGCAAAGGGCGTCCAGGAGCCAGTCAACCGAATGCGCGATTCATTATTCTCGATCCGAATGGAGAGTATGCGGAGGCTTTCAAGGACGGCAGCTTGGCCGCGCGGCGATACGCGGTCTGCGGAGCCGATGGCGCCCAGCCGCTCACTGTGCCGGGCTGGCTTTGGTCGGGTCAGGAATGGGCCGCGTTCACGTCTGCTCAACCTGGTGTACAACGTCCGATTTTGCTCAGAGCGCTTCGTTTGCTCAGGAACGAAGGTTCATCCGTTCTCACAGCCCGCGCTCAAGCCGTGCGACGCTATCAGGGCTACGTACGCCAGATCGAGCAACTTTATGCTGATCTGCCCCAGAGCGTTTCTGGGTTCCCCCGCAACAAGGATTTTGGGCAATCGCTTGAGGGAATCATCGGACTTATCGAAAGCGACGAGGCTTTGCTGGAAAGCTACGGAGCAGATGCCTCGGATCTGATCGCAGCGATCGTTGGTATGCGAGGGCCAATCGATCGTGTCCGCATGGCGCGGCAATGGAACTCTGGATCAGGCTACAGCGATTTTCAGCCGAATGATTTGCGCGCTGTCCTCGAATGTCTAAGGACAGTGACAGATGCCTTTCCTCTGACATCTTCGCATGGCGAGACCAGTGAGGATGCTCCAGTCAGGTTTGATGTAGATGCTTTGCCTAACAAAATTCACGAGGTTGCGATGGCAACGGGTGGTCAGGCTCTCGCAAGCGTCGAGCCTCTGATCAATCGCATTCAGGTCATGCTAGGTGATAGCGGTCTCCGGCCAATCATTGACTCGGCCGGAGCCTCGTCCCTGGCAGACTGGCTCGATGCATTGCTTGGGCCGTCACAGGACCATCCTGAACCGCTGACAATCCTCGATTTGTCTTTGATTCCCTCGGATATTGTGCATATCGCTGTCTCTGTGATCTCACGGCTTATTTTTGAAGCCTTGCAGCGTCACCTGAAAGCCAAAAACAGCACGCTTCCTACCGCACTCGTTCTCGAAGAGGCACATAACTTCGTTCGTCGCGACTCAGACGCGGGATCAAGCGCACAAGCTGCTGAACTGTGTCGTCAGACTTTTGAACGCATCGCGCGTGAGGGACGGAAGTTTGGGCTTGGTCTCGTGCTTGCGTCGCAGAGGCCTTCTGAACTCTCACCGACCGTCCTCGCCCAATGTAATTCCTTCCTTCTCCATCGCATCGTCAACGACGTGGATCAGAATCTGGTTCGGCGTCTTGTTCCTGATGCTTTGGGCGGCTTGCTAAGCGAGCTGCCGACGCTGCCCTCGCAAGAAGCGATCCTTTTGGGATGGGCTGTACCGACCCCTGTGCTCGTACGGGTTCGCGACTTGGCACAGCGTCCTCGATCGGCCGACCCGGAATTCTGGCAGACGTGGCTCCGAGAAAAAGGTGAATTGCCGGCATGGAGTGCGCTTGCACCTTCCTGGGAAGGCGATTCCGGGGCGCCGGCCGCGCCATAGGTACCGCGTCTCTAAGCAACGTCATAGCCCAAATCTTTCCACCTTAGTCTGCGTCAACCAGTCCTGCGCGCGGCGGCGCGAAAAGCTTATTCAAAATCTCCACGCACAACCTCAGCATCTCAAGCGCGCCGCCAGGGAACAGATTGGGGCTGCCGTGCGCCAGTTCATTTCGAAACATAGGCAACATGTCTAGCAGGCACATCTTCCCGTTGCGTCCGTAAGGACCATGGACTTCGAAGTCTGCGCGATTAAGCCATCGATGCGATGTCGCTCGCTTGAGAAGGGTGTCGAGGCCCCAACGCTTTTCCTTTGCCTTGAATTGTTCGTCAGGTGGGAGCTTCTCGCGCAGCGCCATTTCCAGGACCTGATAGCCCTGCTGTTCGGCCAAGGTTGCCAGATCGTAGGAGAACCATGAGTAAATGAAAGCGTGGCGCGCCTTATCGAACTGTTCCCGGATGATGGCTGGCGTCTCTGGGTGCAGTTCCAGAGGCCGAACGAGATTGAGCAAGTCGGAGATATCCATAAAGCGGATGGCACCCGTGTCGGTGATTCCGCTGACCATGTTTAGAAAGCGCGCATCAGGCCTAAGCAAATCTCCGGACGTTTTCAGCACTACTGTAATCCCCCTCTCATGATCCTCGCTTCGATCAAAAACGTATCCTCTCCACCTCGTCCTGCGTCAGCCTCTCCTTCGTTCGGTCATACAGCTTGGTCGTCCTCCGGCTCTCATGCGCGGCCATCTCCTGCGCAGGCTCCAGCGCACCGCCATTGGCCAGATAGGCGGTGATCCCGGTCGCGCGGAAGCTGTGATTGCCGATCGGCGCCTTGATGCCTGCGGCGGCGGCTCGACGGCGGATCATGCGCCAGGCGTCCGGCTGGGTCATGGGCTGCTCGGTCAGCATGGTGGCGTTGTGCCGAGGCGAGGTGCGGAACAGGAAGCCCTAGCCATCCCCGGCGATGCCCGCGGCGTCGATGTAAGCGCCCAGCGCCTCGGCGAGGGGATGGTGGCACGGCATAATGTGATGCTTGCCGCCGTTCTCGTGCAACCTGAGCTGCCAGCCGGCGCCCTTCGGGCGAAGATCCTGCACCTTCATGGTCAAGGCGGCGGTGATGCGGGCGAACGAATAGGTGAGGGTGGCGATGAGCGCCCGGTCCCGCAGATCCCGCACCGTCTCGGTCGGGGTGCTGTCGAGCAGCGTCCTCCACTCCTTGCCGTCGAGCACCGGCGTCCTGCCGGTCGTCACCACATGCTTCGGCCCGCGTACGGCGGATGCCGGGTTCACCGGCACCACCTGGCCGGTGACCAGCCAATCGAACAGCATGCGCACCGCGGCGAGCTGCTGCTTCACGTCCGGCGCCGAATGGGTCTGTCCACGTGTCTCTATATATGTGGCGACATCAAACGGCCGGATCGTCGCCAGCGTCAGGCCACGCGGCTCGCACCAGGCGAAGAACGTATGGCACGCGCGAGCATAGGCCCGCCGCGTGTTCGGGTTGCGGATGTTGGCGGTGAAGAAGTCGATATAGCGCCAGACGGCTTGCTCGCCGCAATCGGCGATCAATGCCGAGATCAGGTCGCCATCCGGCAGCGTGTCGAGCCCGCTGGGTTGGCCAGTTTCGATCATCGTTGGGAGCTGGTCGGATAGCTTGATCATTGCCACTCCAAACCACGAATTTTGCGTATGATAACGGACATTATCATGCGAAAATCTAACGCCGGTGATCGTCGACATGCGTAGTGTGGCTGGCGGCTCACTTCTTCGTACTCGCCACGGCGACCTCGTGCGTAGGACAGAAGTCGCTCGTCGAGGTGAAGGTATTTGAGAATTTTTGGGTGTGCATCCAGCTTTAGCTTCGATCCTGAGGGACGGCCGAAAGGTTTATCGCAGGGGCAGCAGAGGCGAGGACGGATCAGAAATGAGCACCAATTTTTCCAAATAGCTTGCGAGGGGTACGATATTTAGAATTCAATTTGTGGGCGAGTACTTCTCGCTGGACTTCTTCTGGCACCCGAGCGTTGGTGTCTGTTCTGGGTCCCTGGTGATTG
>JAJYAH010000320.1 GCA_021779635.1 Pseudomonadota bacterium
CTCCATGGGCCTCGCCGGCGGTCTCGTCTGGCAATCGACCCACGGCAGCATCGTCCCCTGGGTCGTGCAGGTCGACAAGCTCGGCCAGGCGCAGGCTGTCGCCCCCGCCGCCGCCGACTACACGCCAAGCGACCCGCAAATCGCCTGGTATCTCGCCCACTTTGTCCAGATGGTCCGCGCTCTGCCGGCCGATCCGATCATCGTGCGGCAGAATTGGCTGCAGGCCTACGACTTCACCACCACCTCGGGTTCCCAGGCGCTCAACGACTACGCCCGCGCCAACGACCCCTTCGCCAAGCTCGGCAAACAGCAGATCGCGATCGACGTCTCGAGCGTGATCCGCGCCTCGCCCTCGAGCTTCCGGGTGGAGTGGGTCGAGCACCGCTACCAAGACGGCGCGCTCGCCGACAACACCCGTTGGACCGCGATCCTCACCATCGCGATCCAGACGCCAACCTCCGCCGACGTGCTCCGCAAGAACCCGCTCGGCATCTACGTCACCGCAATCAACTGGTCGAAGGAGCTGGGACAATGACCCCGCCGTTTTCCATGGAAGCCGGCGGTCCGGCTTCACGCGTCTCTGTAAATCCGCAGACCCGACACGCAGGCAATGCGGCTTTCCGTAATGCCGGGTTCGCTGCCTTGCTGCTTTCCGTCGCCGCGCTCGGCGGCTGCGCGCATCCATTCATCCCGCCGGACATCAACTACGACAGCGCCGTGCCGGCGAAGCTCACCGCCGACCCGCCAGCGCCGATCAAGATCGTGGAATTGCCCAAGCCCTTGCCGCTGCCCGGACAGTTGAAGCCGCTCGATGGTGGAAAGCCCGCGCCCGAGGCCGCTGACCCGGCTATCCGCGTCAATCAGGCCAATGCAGCGGCACGCGTGCAGCCGGTACGCAACGGCTTCATCAACGCCGTGCAGGTCTATCCCTATTCGGCAGGCGCGCTCTATCAGGCCTACACCGCTCCTGGAGAGATCACCGACATCGCCTTGCAGGAAGGCGAGCAACTCGCAGGCACAGGTCCGGTTGCCGCCGGCGACACCGTGCGTTGGATCATCGGCGACACTGAAAGCGGCGCGGGTCCGAGTAAGAAGGTCCATATCCTGGTCAAGCCGACTCGGCCCGAGCTGGTGACGAACCTGGTCATCAACACGGATCGGCGCACCTACTTCCTTGAGCTGCGCTCAACGGAGAAGACCTACATGGCGTCGGTCTCCTGGCAGTATCCGGAAGACCAGCTCATCGCGCTGCGACAGCAGAACCAGACCGCCGAGGCGGCCGCGCCGATCGCCACCGGGGTCGATCTCGCTGCGATCAACTTCCGCTACGCGATCCAGGGCGACACGCCAGCCTGGCGGCCGCTGCGCGCGTTCGATGACGGACAGAAGGTTTACATCGAATTCCCTACCGGCATCCGCCAGGGCGAGATGCCGCCGCTCTTCGTCATCGGCCCGTCCGGCGGTTCGGAGCTGGTCAATTACCGAGTCAAGGGCAACTACTACATCGTCGACCGGCTGTTCGCCGCCGCCGAGCTTCGTCTCGGCGACAAGGACAGCGAGCGGCGCGTCCGCATCGTCCGCACAGACGGAAGGCCGCGGTCATGACGGCAGAAAATCCTGAAGAACATCCGGCTTCGCCTCCGGCGCCGCCCATCGCGCCGCCCGACCTTCGACTCCGGGGCGAGCGGCCACACGTGATGCGCCTATCCCGGAAGGTCCTGATCACCCTAGGCGCGGTCTCGGCGCTCGCGATCGCCGGCGCGCTTGGCTACGCGCTCCAGACCCACAATAAGACCCAGTCTGGAGAGGAACTGCTCAACACCCAGAACCGGCCGTCCGCCGAGGGCGTGGCGGGGTTGCCCAAAGACTATACCGGCCTGCCGCGACAGGCGCCTCCGCTGGGACCACCGCTGCCCGGCGATCTCGGCAAGCCGATCCTCAACGCTGGCGCAGCGCCGAACACCGTCACCCCGAGTGCTACACCTGACCCGGAAGCGCAGCGGAGAGCCCAGGAGCTGGAGGCCGCGCGGGTTAGCCGTCTCTTCACACAGACCAGTCAGCAGTCACCGGCCGCTGGCCAGATTCTCCCGAACCCCTCTGGCGCTACCACAGGGGCTCCCGTCGCCACGCCTCCTGTCGACGCCGGCTCCGCCCAGAACATGCAGGATCGCAAGACAGCGTTCTTGAACGCCTCAACCGACAAGCGCACTATCAGCGCCGACCGGCTGGAGGCTGCGGCCTCGCCGTACGTCGTGCAGGCCGGTACGGTCATCCCTGCCGCTCTGATCACGGGCATCCGCTCCGATCTTCCCGGCCAGATCACCGCCCAAGTGACCGAGGCGGTCTACGACAGCCCATCCGGCAAATATCTCCTGATCCCGCAGGGCTCGAAGCTGATCGGCCAATACGACAGCTCCGTCGCTTTCGGGCAGTCGCGAGTCTTGCTGGTTTGGACCCGGATCATCATGCCGGACGGCGGCTCGATCGTGCTCGAACGCCAGCCTGGCGCCGACACCGAAGGTTACGCTGGCCTCGAGGACGAGGTCGACAATCATTGGGGTATGCTGTTCAAGGCGGCCGTCCTTTCGACCCTGCTCAGCGTCGGCGCAGAAGCCGGCACCAGCCAGGACGAGAATAACCTGGTGCAGGCGATCCGGAGCGGCGCCTCCAACAGCATCAGCCAAACCGGCCAGCAGATCGTGCAGCGCCAGCTCAACATCCAACCGACGCTGACGATCCGGCCTGGTTTCCCGGTCCGCGTCATCGTCACGCACGACCTGGTGTTGGCGCCTTACGTCCAAAGCGGCACGCCATGACGAAGCTCAAACTCGGGCCGCTGGCCGACGACAAGCCTGTCAAGATCAGCATCGAACTGCCCGCCGGGTTACATCGCGATTTGATCGCTTATGCCGAGGTCCTCGGTCGGACCACTGGCCAGTCCGTGCCCGATCCGGCCAAGCTGATCGTGCCGATGATCGAGCGATTCATGGCGACCGATCGCGGCTTTGCCAAAGCGAAGCGCACCACCGCTCAGGCCCGAGCCGGCGGCGCCGAAAAGTCCGGATAGCGTTCGCGAAGCATATCCAGAAATGGAGGCAAAGACGGATTGCCGTTCACGTGACGCCATAGGGCGTGGAAGTTCAGGCGTGTGGGGCCGCCAAGCTCGTGTAGCTCGCGGAAGACGATGCCCGGATAGACAACGCCAGTGGCGCCTTCCAAAGCCAGGAGTACGCCCCAGCCGCCGCCGACCAGCGTAAGAAGCCTGTCGAGTGCCACGTCGTGGCGCACTACTTTTTGTGGCTCCAGACCGGCAATCTTGCTCATGAGGAGCTTCAGAAATTCCGGCCCCGGCCCACGCTGCGGCACCAACAGCGACTCGCCCCTGAGATCATCCCAGCCGATGAATTCCTTGATGCATAACGGGTGATCGTCGGGCAGCGCCACCACAAGCCGCTCGCTCCAAACGGTCAGCGATCTGTCCTCCCATCTGGTGCCGCTCTCCGCGACGAAGGCAATATCGACGGCGGAGCTCGCCAAATCGGAAACCAGATGGTCGATCGACCCATCGACCAGATGTGTCTCTACTTCTGGAAACCGACGGCGATGCTCAACGAGGGTCGCACGCAGATTGCCGGCGGAGAGGGAGGTATGGATACCGATCGTCAGCCGTCCGCTCTCGCCCCGTGAACGCGTCTTAAGGCGAGATACGACGGTGTCGGTCTCCTCGATGATCCGGTGCGCCGCACCCAGGAATTCCTGACCTGCCACGGTCGGGCGGGTACCACCGTTTGTGCGTTCGAAAAGAACCGCACCCAGTTGATACTCGAGAGCGCGCAAACGCCGGCTCAATGTCGATTGCCGGATGTTAAGTGCCTCTGCCGCCTGGCGAAGACTGCGATGTTGCGACGCGACGACCGCCCATTTGAGGTCGCGCAATTCGACGGCCGTTTGGAAGCCACCCGAACGCATGGGACCTCAGCATGTCGGAAGCCGCTGAGCTGTCTCCGCTGGTGAGAGCTCGGGGCTAGTTCGGGCTGCGGGATCCTTCCGTTTGCCGTCGACGAGACTGTTCATGCTCGACCTCCAACGCGGAGGTCGTGACCGGGCTAATGTAGAACGGTCAACATAGTTTTGGGCAAACCGATGACGGATGCTCGGCCTGGCGCGAAATCTACCGCGTCCTCTAAAGAACTCCGCCGCAATGACCGGCGAAAAGACGCGCCCGTCGCGGACCTTGTCGATGAACGGCTCTCCCATGTTACTCGCGCGCGAGAACAATGTTCGCCTCCTACGGCCGGGCTTGCGTAATCAAGGGCGACGCCGTGGCGCTCTCTCTTTCTACCGGCTGGGAGGCCGCGACATGCGCGGCCACCGGCACCAATGGCTTCGGCAGCAGCAATATCAAGCATGCCGCGACAAAGGCGCAGCCAGCGCTGGCGAGGATTGGCAGTGAATAGCTGTGGAAGAGATCGAAGCCATCGCCAGCGAGCTTCGGCCCGACGAGCGTGCCGACGGCCCCAGCCGTGTACAGGATACCGATGATGCCACTAGCGTTGCGCCCTCCGAAATAATCGACGGTCAGGGACGGATAAAGCGCGACGAAGCCACCCTGGCAGCTCCCGAAGATGAGCGCGAAGGCCGTCAGCTGCCAAACGCTGTCGGCTACGCGCCACCACAGCAGCATGGCGGCGAGACCGAAGAACGCGAGGGCCAGTGACCGTCCCCGGCCGATCCGATCGGCGAGGCTGCCGACAGCCAAGCGGCCGGCGATACTGCCGATGCCGAGCATGCTAAAGATGGTAACCGCCGAGGCATGAGAGATGCCGTGATCCTCTGCGTACGGAACGAGATGGACGAAGGGGACGAAGGCGCCGACGCTTGCGAAGACCAAGCCGACATAGAGGAGAAGAAATGGTCGGGACCGAAGTGCGTCCTTGACGCTCCAACCCGTCACGACCGCTTTCTCGTTCGCTGCGGCAGGATCTGCGACGCCGCCATCAGGCAGCCAGCCATAGCGTTCAGGGCCGCGCTCGAGCAGCAGCGCGGCACCACCGCCCCCGACGATCGTCAGCACCGCGAACACCGACCACGCGCCCCGCCAGCCCAGCGAGGAGATGAGCGGCGCCGCAATCAGAGGCAGGCATAGCGTGCCAAGACCGATACCCGCGACAGCAAGGCCAGAGGCGGTGCTGCGCCCCCTGTGATACCAGCGTTGCACGGCGGCAATCGCGGGCACATAGGAAAAACCAATGCCGCTGCCGACGCCGACGCCGAACCCCAGATAAATCTGCCAAAGCGCGGTCGCGTGCGCAGCGAACAACAAGCCTGCTCCCCCGAGCAGGATACCGATCAGCGCAACCAGGCGCGGCCCGAGACGGTCTGCAAGCGGGCCGCTGACCAAGCCGAGAAGGAAATATAGGAGAGCGGCAATCGAGTAAATGAGCGCGATCGCCCCCCGCTGCGCCGTGAACGCCTCTTGCAGCGATCCGAAGAACGGTGAGAAGCTGTTGATAATGCCGAACATCACGAACATCACGCCAAAGGCGCCGATGACCACGTTGCGGCCGTGTCGCTTCGAGCGTCGCTGTTCTATGGCGGCAGCGCCGATGATTTGCTCTCCAAATGAATGGTCGCCCATCTTTACAGCTCCCGATACTCAGCTTTTCGAAGAGTCAAATGTGCTTGACGCGGCCGGCTGCTGTTCGTTGCTTTCGGTACGTCACGGATTGGGTTAGTGAGAGAGCGGCGCGATAACGTCGCGTTTGCGCGAGCGGTCTCAGTCAATCGGCGCCAAGCGGGAACGTCATGCACGTTGCCGTACCGTGGGCGTAGAGCTTGCCGCTCATATCGACAAGCTGGCCCTCTGCCGTCGCGATCCGCGTGCCGCTATGCGTGACTCTACCCTCGCAACGCATTGACCCGGTGCGCACCGCGATCGGCCGGACAAAATGCGTGTTCAACTGGAGCGTTGCGAACCCATACTCGGCGGGGAGCGTCGTATGCACCGCAATGCTCATCGCGGAATCCAGAAGGATGCATGTGATGCCGCCATGGACAGAACCGACAACATTGTAATGATATTCCGCAGGTTCGAACTCTATGTGGATCTTGCCTGGATCCACTAGCGTGAAGCGGAAACCGACGAGTTCGCATACAGGTGCAGGCGACGCCTCGCCACGCATGACCATACGGGTATATTCAAGCCCGCCCACCTTGCGCGCAACGTCCAACGCCGGATGAGGGTCGACCCAGCGGACATTCCGACTCCTCTCCTCGTCCATCCGCGCTCCTTTCGAGGGGTTGAAGGCTAGACACCGCCAAAGTATATTTGATGGTGTCTTACGGAGTCAACCGCCAAACGTGTTATGCTGGTGTCGATGAGCCTTTCTGAAATCTATGGCGTCCCCCCCGAGCTCGCGCTGCTTTATGATTTCGTGAATACGCTCGACGAACGCCGCTATGTGGAGCGGGGCGTGGTGCATGGCGGCGGCGATGAGATCGCAACCCTGCCGCTGCTAACGGATTGGATGCGCACCCGCGGCTTGCTCGGGCCGGACGATCGGGTCGCGGAGACCGATCATCAAGTAGCGCTCGATTTGCGCCAGGCGTTAAGGGACTTCATGCGGAGCCCGCCGGGTCAGCGATCGCGAGCCATGTCGGTGGCGCGAAAACTGAGCACGGCAAGCCTGGCGTTTCCGCTCGCGCTCGCGGTTTCCGACACCGGGGCCGTCGAACTCATGCCCGCGCCCGGCTCAAGCGCCCTCGGCCGGGTCCTCACGCAATTGCTGGAGCTCGCTCAAACGGATCGGCTTGATCGACTCAAGACCTGCACGTCCGACGAGTGCCGCTGGATCTTCTTCGATCGCTCGAAGCCCGCGAACCGGCACTGGTGCTCGTCCGCGCGCTGCGGCAACCGACAGAAGACGCGAACGTATCGCGCACGTCATCGTGAAGGCGCTTGAGCGGCCGAGCATGAGTCCGCTCCAAAGCGGAGAACATCAGTCCGCCACGCATCGCTCAAACCGAACAATCACGCACGCGAACGTGGTCGATTGTTCGACGTCGAGATCGAAGACGACTATGGCTGGTTTCTCGTGTGGCGCGAACCACTGCGTTGCGATCCCGAAGCGCATGAAATATTCCGGCATTGGCTGGAAAAAGTCGCCACAGCTCCGTCCAGCTCGGTCAATTCTCACGGCCGTGCGCGCGCCATGCGTTAGGCTCCGCGCGAAATTCATGGCGATCAGCAGTTGCGTGGTCCGTCCATGATGAACTTCACCGATCGCGACATAGATTCGAAAATTTCTGGATTCGCATCGTCCTTCTTAGTCTCTCCTGCTGCGGCGCGGCGGCCGCTCTGACGCACGCGGAGGCTCGGCAACGATAACGAGCTCCGCTGGAATTTTGCCGTCACGGTTGTCAAAGCCATGCGGCTCATCAGCAAAGCAAGAACAGCTGTCACCCGCCGCAAGGTCAACGACATCCGTTCCGAGCGTCATGCGAATTTTGCCCGATACGAGGTAAAGGTGCTCGATCGTACCCGGCGCGTGAGGTGGAAATGGCCCCGCCGATGTGTGCGGCGGCACC